>CAYVMK010000213.1:0-4608 GCA_964452445.1 uncultured Desulfonema sp.
GTGGTCAGTCAGCTTCACAGATCATCCGGTGTGTTTTTTGATCATGACAAGGGAAAGACCCATTCGAGCGGGAAGATTATTTACAGCTCAAGAATCATTCCTGTCCGCGGATCATGGATTGACCTTGAAATAGATCCCAAGGATATCGTTTACATAAGAATAGACAGAAGACGAAAGTTTCCGGTTACAATATTCTTCAAGGCGTTCGGGTATACTCTCGAAGATCTCCTTTCATATTTTTATAAAACCGAGAGGATAATTTTACGCGGAAGAGGCATATATAAGGAATTAAGAGAGGATTTATGCAAAGGACAGAAATTTACCCGTGATATCAAGGATCCTGATTCAGGAGAAATTATAGCTAAAAAAGGGCGGCCTTTTACTCCCAAACTTATAAAGAAGCTGATATCTTCCAATCTGGGGACAATACCCATTAATATGGAAGATATCCTTGATAGAGCATTTGCACATACGATTTCGGATCCTAAAACCGGCAAGCCTGTGGTTAAGGCAAACACTATGGTTGACGATGAATCGTTTGCAAAACTGAAAGATGCCGGCATAACGGAATTTGACCTCCTGTTTATCGACGGCATGTCA
This sequence comes from uncultured Desulfonema sp., assembly GCA_964452445.1. GTDB lineage: Bacteria > Desulfobacterota > Desulfobacteria > Desulfobacterales > RPRI01 > RPRI01. The sequence continues at coordinate 601 of CAYVMK010000213.1, forward strand.
AGCAGCGACTCCATAAGAAAAACCCTTGCGGTCGATAAAGTAGGCTCAAAGGAAGAGGCGCTTGTTGAAATATACAGGAGGCTCAGACCCGGAAATCCGGCAACACCGGAAGTTGCCCAGGATTTTATAGACAACCTGTTCTTCAAGACCGCATATTATGATCTTTCCGGCGTGGGAAGGGTTAAAATAAACCAGCGCTTGGGCATTAAGTCTTCACCCGATTTAAAGATTTTAAGAAAAGAGGATATTCTTCTTACCGCAAAAACCCTGATAAATCTGAGGGATACACAGGGAGTGGTTGACGATATCGACCATCTCGGAAACCGGCGGATAAGGGCTGTAGGCGAGCTTCTGGAAAACCAATACCGCATCGGTCTTGTGCGTATGGAAAGGGCCATTAAGGAAAGGATGAGTTTGCAGGAAGTTGACGCCCTTATGCCACACGATCTTATCAACCCGAAGCCGGTTTCGGCTGTTGTCAAGGAATTCTTCGGGACAAGCCAGTTAAGTCAGTTTATGGATCAGACAAACCCTCTTTCGGAGACTACTCATAAGCGGAGGCTGAGCGCTCTTGGTCCCGGCGGGCTTACCCGTGAACGCGCAGGCTTTGAGGTCAGAGATGTTCATCCGTCACATTACGGACGCATATGCCCTATCGAGACGCCTGAAGGCCCGAACATAGGTCTTATCGTTTCGCTCAGCACATATGCGCGGGTCAATGATTACGGCTTTATTGAAACGCCATATAGGCTTGTGAATAACGGAACTGTTACAAATGAAGTCAAATTTCTTGATGCCTTTGAGGAAAAGGAGTTGCCTATCGCCCAGGCGAATGCGCCTGTTGATGAAAAGGGAGAGTATATAAACCAGCTTGTTACAGCCCGCGTGGCGGGCGAGTTCATGATGATTAAGAAAAAGGAGATAGAGATGATGGATGTCTCCCCGAATCAGCTTGTAAGCGTTTCGGCGTCGCTTATCCCTTTTCTTGAGAATGATGATGCCAACAGGGCTTTAATGGGATCAAACATGCAGCGTCAGGCTGTCCCTCTCATGATTAATGAAGCCCCGCTTGTCGGCACCGGCATAGAAGATGTTGTGGCGAAGGATTCAGGCGTCACCATTGTAGTTGCCCGGGACGGGGTAGTGGAGTCTGTTGACGCTTCCCGGATAATTTTGTCGCATAATCCTTCGGAAAAAGGTTATGAAAATCATGTTACCATTTACAGCCTGTCAAAATATATGCGTTCCAACCAGAACACCTGTTTCAACCACCGGCCGATAGTCGTAAAAGGGCAGCGTGTGAAGGCCGGGGAGATTATCGCAGACGGGCCCGCAACGGAAAAAGGTGAGCTTTCTCTGGGGAAAAATGTAACGGTAGCCTTCATGCCCTGGGGAGGGTTTAATTTCGAGGATTCGATCCTCGTGAACGAAAGGCTTGTCAGAGACGGCGTTTATACTTCAGTCCACATAGAAGAATTTGAAATTGTAGCAAGGGATACCAAGCTGGGCAAGGAAGATATTACACGCGACATCCCGAATGTGGGAGACGAGGCGTTAAAAGATCTCGATGAAAGCGGTATAATAAGGCTTGGCGCCGAGGTAGGGCCGGGTGATATTATGGTAGGCAAGATAACGCCGAAAGGTGAAACGCAGCTTTCGCCCGAAGAAAAACTTCTCCGGGCAATATTCGGAGAAAAGGCAGGTGATGTAAAAGATACTTCCCTTAGGGTTCCTCCCGGAGTTGACGGTATTGTAATTGATGCGAAGGTTTTTGCCAGGCGCGGTATAGATAAGGATGACCGGACCGTCCGGATAGAGGAGGCGGAGATAAAGGCGCTGGAGAGAAACCGCGATGATGAGCTTGCTGTGATTGAAGAGATAGCCCGCGGGCGGATACAGGAAATGTTAAACGGCCAGATATGCATCACTCCCGTTAAAAAGGGTAAAAAGGTTTTGATTGCAAAGGGCGACAAGATTGATTCCGGAATACTCGCGGATGTGCCTCTCGCCCAGCTGGAAGGGGTCGTTTTGACGGATGCCGGAGCGACTGAGAAGCTGCATGATCTTCTTGAAGAGTACAGGAATCAGCGCGAGATCTGCAGGCAGAACGTTGAGAAACAGATCAGCAGGTATGAAAAAGGCGATGATCTTCCACCCGGCGTTATAAAGATGGTCAAGATATACATCGCTATGAAACGGAAGCTTTCCGTCGGGGATAAAATGGCCGGCCGGCACGGCAACAAGGGCGTAGTTTCAAGGATTCTTCCTCAGGAGGATATGCCGTATTTTGAAGACGGAACTCCGGTCGATATGGTTTTAAATCCCCTTGGAGTGCCTTCACGAATGAATGTGGGGCAGATTCTTGAAATTCATCTCGGTCGCGCGGCAAAAGGCCTCGGCGAGCAGCTGAACAAATTTATTGAAGAAAACAATATCAGGGCGCTTCGCGATAAATTAAAAAAGATATTTGCCGATCCTTCCTCAAACAAAGCTATAGGCAAAATGGATGATAAAGAGCTGTGTGATTTCGCAGCCTATTACAAAAACGGCGTTCACATGGCAACGCCGGTTTTTGATGGGGCAAAAGAATCTGAAATAAAGGTTCTTCTGGAAGAGGCCGGATTATGTCCGACCGGTCAGGCGGTTCTGTATGATGGGCGGACCGGCGATTCCTTCAAGGGGAAAATTACTGTTGGAACGATGTATATGTTGAAGCTCCATCATCTTGTCGACGACAAGATCCATGCCCGTTCCATCGGCCCCTATTCGCTTGTTACGCAGCAGCCGCTGGGAGGAAAAGCCCAGTTTGGAGGCCAGCGCCTCGGAGAAATGGAAGTATGGGCAATGGAGGCATACGGAGCGGCTCATGCATTGCAGGAATTCCTGACTGTAAAATCCGATGATATGGCCGGAAGGACAAGAATGTATGAAAAGATAGTGAAAGGGCAGAACATGCTTGAACCCGGCATTCCCGAGTCTTTCAAGGTAATGACAAAGGAATTGCAGAGCCTGGGTTTAGACATAACTCTTATTGAAGGAAATAAGGAGTAAAATTTGGAAACCTTATACGATTTCTTTGTCAAACCCATTGATCCGAAACGGTATTCAGGAGTCAGGATTGCTTTGGCTTCATCCGAACAGATCCGTCAGTGGTCTTTCGGCGAGATTAAAAAACCGGAGACAATAAACTACCGGACTTTCAAGCCGGAGAGAGACGGGCTTTTTTGCGCAAAAATCTTTGGCCCCACCAAAGACTATGAATGCAACTGCGGCAAGTACAAGCGAATGAAGCACAGAGGGGTTGTCTGTGAAAAATGCGGTGTCGAGGTTATTCAGTCGAAGGTTCGCAGAGAAAGGATGGGGCATATCGAACTTGCCACACCCGTTGCCCACATATGGTTTTTAAAAAGCCTTCCCAGCAAGATTGGAAACCTCCTGGATCTGACATTAAAGAACATGGAAAAGGTTTTATACTTCGACAGCTATATAGTTTTGGATCCGAAAGAGACCCCGCTTACGAAGTGTCAGCTCCTTTCGGACGATAAGTACCGCGAGGCTCTTGAAACGCATGGCGCAAAATTTGAAGCGGGAATAGGCGCTGAAGCCGTTAAGCGTCTGCTGGAAGATATTAATCTTGATGCCCTTTACAAAGAACTGAGGACCGAAATCAAGACTACAAGCTCTGTCGCAAAAAGACAGAAGCTTTCAAAGCGCCTGAAGATTGTTGACGCTTTCAGGCGTTCGGGAGTAAATCCGGTCTGGATGATAATGGATGCAATTCCAGTCCTCCCGCCCGATCTGCGGCCTCTTGTCCCTCTCGAAGGCGGAAGATTTGCAACATCCGACCTTAATGATCTTTACAGGAGAGTCATTAACCGCAACAACAGATTAAAAAGATTGATCGATTTAAAGGCTCCCGACATCATTGTCCGAAACGAAAAAAGAATGCTTCAGGAGGCGGTTGATGTTCTGTTTGATAACGGACGGCACGGCAGGGTTATTACCGGT
>CAYVMK010000214.1:0-4595 GCA_964452445.1 uncultured Desulfonema sp.
CGTCAACCAGATACTCCCCAAGCCCTGAGACCGCATTGATTTTGACCGTATCAGATGAGGGGGCGGACGGATGTTTTGTGTAAAGTACGCCGCTGGCTTTCGGATCAAGCATCACGATCCCTGCGGCGCACATGGGAGTTTCCCGGTCATCCAGCCCGGAATGCATTCGGTAAGAAATTGCCCGTGCCGAATATTTGCTGGCAATAACTGTTTTATAGGCATGGATGATATTATCTTTGGTTACATTAAGTTCCGTCGAATACTGACCGGCAAATGAGGCTTCCGTATCTTCGCCGATCGCACTGCTTCTGACGGCAATATGCACGCCCGGCACGGTCTTCTGCTCAAGCACGGCATAAGCTTTCATCAACGCTTCTTCAATTTCGTAAGGAACCGGCGACTGCATAATCATATTTCTGAGTTTCAGACTGACCTGCTCAATCTTTTCACCCGATTCTACAGACAACCCTTCCAATGCTTCTGAAATAGGCGCCGTCAGTTTATTTGCCTCCATGAATTTTTGGAACGAATATGCAGTTACTGCAAAGCCGTCCGGTACCGGCAATCCCAGAACATTTCGGATAAGCGCAAGATTTCCGGCTTTTGAACCTGTCATTTTCTTCATTTCAACACTTGTAAAAGCATCAAAAGGAATAACCATATCATTGCTTAACAGCACAAAATCGGGGCTGAACTCTTTTTCAATTGCATTGCCGATAACATCCCTTGCCCGTATAAGCGGTGAAACATCCTTTTTGGATAATCCTTCAAAGGATGAAATAATGTTTGTTATTGCTGTAAAAAGCTCCTTGTATTTAATCCTTACCCATTGAAGCGTGAACGGTTTGCCTCCGTAATAGGCCTCCTCCAAATCCGCAATCAGGTGAAGCGCAAGATAATTGTTTTTAAGCAATTCCCTGAAATTGCGGTATCTTTCAGCCTGCTCGCCCTCAAGAGGCGCAAGTAGTGTGCAAGCGTCCTCTTTTTTTAAAAAACTGAATAATTTTAACTTATATCTCACTTTGATTTTTTTTATACTGTTTTGATATTCTACCGCGTAACAAGATAAGATCAATTCATCAATTCACCAATTCATCCATTCATCCATTCATGCCTTTCCCGACGTATTCCGCCATATTTCTTTTAATGTTGCCGGAAAGATTTTTCAAAATAAATTCCACACTGCTCCGGCTATGCCGGAAATTGCAATGATCGGAATCATCCCGATTTTAAGCCATTGCATGGTTGCAAACGATAGTATTCTCAGAACAAGCGCGAAATACCGATGACTGCCGCGACGATGATAATAAAAGGAAAAGGAATCTTCAGAAAAAAGATGGCAATAAAAAACAATGCGGCAATGCCTGCCAGCACGGAATTTTTCAGCGATTTTTCCGATTTTGATAACCGCTGCAAAAACAATAGCCATAACCGAGGCTTTTAGCCCGCTAAAAAAGGATTCCACCAGAAACACATTCCCGAATGCTGCATAAATATAACTCAACGCAAATAAAATAAACATGGACGGAATAACAAACAAAGAGCCTGCCACAATTCCCCCGGGAATTTTATGAAGCAGCCATCCGATGTAAATTGTAAGCTGTTGAGCTTCGGGACCGGGTAGCAGCATGCAATAGTTTAGAGCATTTAAGAAACGGTCATTGCTTATCCATTTCTTTTTTTCTACTATCTCCTGATGCATGATTGCGATTTGCCCGGCAGGACCTCCGAAACTGATAAAACCCAGTTTCAGCCAAAACCTGAACGCTTCAAAAAATGAGGGATGAACAACCATATTTTATATCTTTTCAGGAAAAAGCTTCCGGATGCCTGCGGCGTCGCAGATTCCCCGTTCGGTTATATAACCTGTTACAAGCCTTGAAGGGGTGACATCGAATGCAAAGTTTGCGGCAGGACTGTCGGCAGGAGGAATGAGAACGCTTCGGATGACATCTTTATCCAGTCCCTGCACATACCTCACTTCGTCCGGATTACGTGTCTCGATCGGTATTTCCTTTACTCCGTCCGATAGATTCCAGTCGAAAGTGCTGGATGGAAGGGCTACGTAAAATGGAATGTCATTGTCTTTTGCGGAAAGAGCCTTAAGATAAGTTCCTATTTTATTGGCGACATCCCCGGTTGAAGTCGTCCTGTCGGAGCCTACAATCACAAGATCAACCATGCCATGCTGCATCAGGTGCCCGCCGGCATTATCGGTTATTACCGTGTGTTTAACGCCGCGCTGACCCAGTTCCCATGCCGTAAGCCTTGCTCCCTGGTTAAGCGGCCTTGTCTCGTCAACCCAGACGTGAATGTCCAGACCTTTTTCGAAAGCTGCGTAAATCGGCGCTGTCGCAGTTCCATATTCTATGCATGCAAGCCATCCGGCGTTGCAGTGGGTGAGAATATTTACCGTTTTGCCCGCTTTGCGCCTGCTTATCTCTTCGATTATTTCAAGACCATAAAGGCCGATGCTCCTGCAATTATCGACTTCTTCCTCCGCTATTTTAACTGCTTCATTCCGGGCTGCTTCAATTTTATTTTGGATGCCTGCTGCGGAAAGGACCTTTTTAAGAACCCTCTCTGCCGCCCATGCAAGATTTATGGCCGTCGGTCTTGCGGCTTTAAGCCTTCCGCATTCGCCGATTATGAAATCATCTCCATCCGGGTTTTTTGCAAGGCAAAGCGCGGCAAGATAGATTCCGTATGCGGCGGTGACTCCTATAAGGGGCGCGCCCCTTACGCACATCTCTTTGATGGCAGCTATAACGTCATCAACACTCTTTAAGTCAATTACGCTGAACCGATGAGGAAGGAGTCTCTGATCTATGATTCGGACCGAATCCGGGTCGTCATCCTGCCATATGGGGCGGCGAAATTTATTTTCTTTCATATCTCAATCTATAAGCCGGCGAGCGTATTGTCAAAAATTTTAATGCTAAAAGCTTTAAAACCCTTGTCCAGTAATATATTGCTTTAAATAAGCCTGTCTCCTCCTATTTCTGCGTCAGGCTCAAATTTCGGCACAAAATGAAATGATAGCGCTATCCTCGAAATACCTCAATGTATTCCTGCGGTTGCACGAAGTGAAGCGTCAGCGCTATATTTTCGCCTTCCTTGAACTTGAGCAAAATTGGATGTTCTTCAAAGGTCTTTCTTTATCCCGGCCCCCAGAAGATTTACTTTGTCCATGATATAATCTATATCCAGAGAAAGTATTTTTTTGTCCCTTACGGTTATTTTTCCTGAAACCAGAACATCTCTCACATCCGAGCCGGTTGCAGAGTAAACTATGTGTGAAACAGGGTTATACATGGGAATTAAATGGGGAGAGTCCGTATCGATTATTATGATATCGGCCTGTTTTCCTTTTTCAATGCTTCCTGTTTCATCTCCGAGTCCGATTGCCTTTGCTCCTTTGATGGTTGCCATTTGAAGTACGGTTTTGGCATCCATGACTGTAGGATCAAGGAGATTGGCCTTGTGGATCTTTGCCGCAACATCCATCTCCTTAAAGAGATCCGGGTCATTATTGCTCGCGCAACCATCTGTGCCGAGCCCGACAGTGATTTCGTTTTTCAGGAATTCAGGAACGGGCGCGATGCCGGATGCAAGCTTCATGTTGCTCTGGGGGTTGTGGGATATCTTCGATTTGTGTTTTGCTATAATCCGCACGTCGTTTTTATCCGTCCAGACGGCATGAACAAGAAGAGTTCTTTCATCGAGGATTCCGATTTTTTCAAGATATTTTACCGGTGAAACGCCATGCTTTGACATTATCATGTCAAATTCATTCTTTGTTTCCGATGTATGAATCTGGAAAAGAAGATTGTTTGATCGGGTAATCTGCTTTGCTTTTTTAAGAGTCTCTTCAGAACAGGTGTAGGGTGAATGGCAGAAAACCGAAGGCCTGATCAAAGACGACGCATTCTTCCATTTTTTGGCGAACCGTGCGGCGGTTTTGATGTTATCGGCAGGGTCAGGTATGCCCGGCGCCGGAAAATCTATGACTCCCTGCCCGAGCGCTCCCCTTATACCCGATTCAAGAACCGCTTCTGCAACCGCATCTTCATGGAAATAGCCGTCGCAGCATGTAGTTATGCCCGAAAGAAGCATCTCAGCGCAGCCGAGAAGCGAGCCAAGCTTTACATTTTCAGGATTCATGTATTTTGCTTCAAGAGGGAAAATATACCTGTTGAGCCAGTCAAAGAGAGGAAAGTCGTCCGCAATTCCCCTGAGCAGAGTCATGGGAAGATGTGTGTGTGTATTTATAAGCCCCGGCATTATTATCCCGCCCTTTGCGTCGATCACATCCTTTGCCCCGGAAGGAATATAGTTTGCGGGTCTTGATGAGATGATTTCAATTTTCCCGTCTTTGATGCAGATCAATCCGTCATTTATTACATCAAAATCCCTGTTGACCGTTACGATTGTTCCGTTATGGATTATAGTATCGAATTTCATGGTTTATATGCTTTCGTGTTCTTCCAACAAACTTGTCAATTTTGACTTCCAATCAGTTCATTGGAAACAGGTTGCTGCAAAACGGCATAAAATTACTTTTTACCGATATCTTTTGCGATCATCCTGACTTT
>CAYVMK010000215.1:0-1099 GCA_964452445.1 uncultured Desulfonema sp.
TTGAACCGATTAAGGAAAATATAACGCAATCCGTCGTATGTTCAAGATAAAATGCCTGGCAAAAATTTATTTAAAATATCATATGGAATGTATAATTCCAAGAGATTATTAAAAAATATTTTTGCACTTTACAGATGGAAATGAATAATAAAAGATGATATATGATATTTGAATGAGTTAAAAATAAATTTATGACAAGGAATTTTGATTCTGATGCGTGTCGGCATAGGATATGATATTCACAGGCTTGTTCATGGGCGTAAACTTATTCTTGGCGGAAAAGAAATCCCTTTTGAAAAAGGTCTGCTTGGCCATTCGGATGCGGATGTTCTTGTTCATGCAATTTGCGATGCGCTGCTGGGAGCTGCCGGTCTTGGAGATATAGGAATCCATTTCCCCGATACGGATCCTTTATACAAAGATATCTGCAGTCTTGAGATTCTTGCAGGAACATGCGCCATGTTAAAGAATCGGGGCTGCGCTATTAATAATGTCGATTCGACGGTTTTTGCCGAAAGGCCGAAGATATTTCCTTACATGGGTGAAATGAGAGCCAACATAGCGCGGTATGCCGGAATTGATGAAAAACTCGTTAATATCAAAGCTACGACCACGGAAGGGCTCGGAATGATCGGAAAAGGTGAAGGTATCGCGGCGATGTGCATTGCCATGATTGTTTAACGGAGGAAAATGTCTTTACGCATTTACAACACGTTAGAGAGAAAAAAGGCGCCTTTTGTGCCTGTGAAGTCGGGAAGAGTGTCGATGTATGTGTGCGGTCCTACAGTGTATGATTCCTGCCACATCGGGCATGCAAGATCCGTCATAGTTTTTGATGTTATTTTGAAGTATCTGAGAGTGGCCGGATTTGATGTGACTTATGTCAGGAATTTTACGGATGTTGACGACAAGATTATAAACCGGGCGGGGCAGCTTGGAGTTGATACGTCTGAAGTTGCGGAGAAATATATAAAGGAATTTTATGAGGACATGAATGCCTTAAACATTGAAAGGGCGACCATAGAGCCGAGAGCAACCGAGCACATAGGCAGCATAATAGTTCTTATTGAAAAACAACCAACCAAACACACCCAACACA
>CAYVMK010000215.1:1109-4541 GCA_964452445.1 uncultured Desulfonema sp.
GTTCTTATTGAAAAACTGCTGGAAAAAGGGATAGCATACAGGATAAACGGGGACGTATTTTATTCAGTCGAAAAATTTGAAAATTACGGGAAACTGTCCGGGCGCAGGCTCGAAGAGATGGAGGCCGGATCGAGGGTTGATATAGATGAAAGAAAAAGGAATCCCTTTGATTTTGCCCTCTGGAAGTCGTTAAAACCGGGTGAACCTGCCTGGGACAGCCCCTGGGGAAAGGGGAGACCCGGCTGGCATATTGAGTGTTCGGCCATGAGCGGCGCGTACCTGGGGGAAACATTTGATATCCATGGAGGAGGCAAGGATCTTGTCTTCCCTCACCATGAAAACGAGATCGCCCAGTCCGAGGGAGCTTCAGGGAAACCTTTTGCAAGATACTGGATGCACAACGGATTTGTAAACATAAATCATGAGAAGATGTCGAAGTCTCTCGGTAATTTTCTCCTGATTAAGGATATACTTAAATCATACCATCCGGATTCCGTCCGCCTCTTTCTTTTGTCCAATCATTACAGGAGCCCTATCGATTATACAAACAAGGCGATGGATGAATCTGATGCGGGTCTTGATAAAATTTATTCCCTGATAAAACGGGTGGAGGAGAATCCGGATCTTGTTTTAAAAGAGGTTCAGGATAAAGCAGGAGATTACTGGAAAGAGTTTTGCTTAGCAATGGATGATGATTTTAACACAGCGAAAGGCATTGGAATTCTTTTCGATGCTGTCCGGCATATTAACCGTTTGATGGATGAAAACAGCGGAAGCATTCCCTGTGATGTTAAAATCACGATCGGCACAATTCATGCTGATATCCGTAAGATTGGGAAAGTCCTGGGTATTTTATCCGAGCCTGCCGAAGTATATTTTGAAAGAAAGAAAATAAAATTTATTGAGAAAAAAGCAATTGATCCATCCGCAATAGACGCTTTGGTGAAGGAGCGGTTTGAAGCAAGAAAAGCAAAGGACTGGAAAAAGGCGGATGAAATAAGAAAGAAACTTTCGGATATGGATGTTTTAATCGAGGACCGGCCTGACGGAACCGTATGGAAGTTTAACTGACGGCTTTGCCAAGTTGTTTTTGCGTCGGGTGTACCGTGGAAGGCAGAAAAAGATGAACGTCGAACATTCAACGTCCAACATCGAACATCGAATGCGGAATAGGAAACGGCGAAGGAACAGACATATAGTCTGGAAGAAAGGCTGCCAATCATTCGGTTAGAATCATAAAGATCGTTGAACAGCACCCAATGAAAAAAACAAAAGCAGGTGTTCGATGTCGGTATTGGATGTTTTTCATTCGATATTGGACGTTCGATGTTCCATGTTCGACGTTCATCTTTCAAAACACCCCTTGAACCCTTGAACCCTCATAACCTTATGCATAACTTTAAGATAGTATCCGAATATTTGCCCAAGGGAGATCAGCCGAATGCGATTGAGGCGCTTATCTCCGGAGTCAGAGATGGAAAGAAACACCAGGTGCTTCTTGGCGTAACAGGATCCGGAAAAACATTTACAATGGCAAACATAATTGCAAATTCCGGCAAACCCACACTTGTCATAGCGCCCAATAAAACTCTCGCAGCCCAGTTATACAGCGAGTTCAAATCGCTTTTTCCCGAAAACGCCGTCGAATATTTCGTAAGCTATTATGATTACTACCAGCCGGAAGCCTATATCCCTTCGAGCGATACCTATATTCAGAAGGATTCGTCCATTAACGACATGATAGACAAGCTGAGGCATTCCGCTACACGCTCCGTTCTTACCCGGCGGGATGTTATTGTCGTGGCAAGTGTTTCATGTATTTTCGGACTCGGAGCCCCTGAAGATTATCTTGCGATGAGGGTCGATATTGAGAAAAACATGGAGCTTGACCGGGACAGGTTCCTGCACGATCTTGTCGCCATGCACTATGAACGAAATGACATCGATTTTTTCAGGGGAAGCTTCAGGGTCAGAGGCGACAGAGTGGAGATTTTTCCCGCATATGAAGAAGAGAAAGCGATCCGTGTAAATTTTTTCGGAGATGAAGTCGAGAGCATATCGGAAATCGATCCTCTTACGGGGTCGGTTTTGAATAAATTAAACGGCACAACCATATTTCCGGCCAGTCATTATGTGACTCAGAAAATGACTCTCCAGAAGGCCATAGACAATATTTTACCGGAGCTGAAGGAGAGGATGGAATATTTCAGAAATGAAAACAAGTATATAGAAGCGCAACGAATAGAAGAGAGAACTCATTTCGACATCGAGATGATGCAGGAGATCGGGTACTGCAACGGGATAGAAAACTATTCCCGCCATTTGACGGGAAGAGCGCCCGGAGAGCCGCCTCCGACTCTTATCGATTATTTCCCATCCGATTTTCTGTTGTTTATTGATGAAAGCCATATCTCGGTTCCGCAGCTTCACGGAATGTATAAAGGCGACAGGTCGAGAAAAGAGACACTGGTAAATTACGGGTTCAGGCTTCCGTCGGCTGTTGACAACAGGCCCCTTAAGTTTGAAGAATTCGAATCACGAGTATCGCAGGCGGTATATGTATCGGCTACTCCCGCTGATTTCGAGATTGAAAAGGGAAAGGATTCGCTTGTTCAGCTTATCGTCAGGCCGACCGGACTTGTTGACCCTCCGATTGCAATCAGGAGGGCGGAAAATCAGGTGGATGATCTTTATGAGGAGATAGTATCCTGTGTAAAGAAAAATGAGCGGGTGCTTGTCACTACTCTTACGAAGCGCATGGCAGAAGATCTGACCGAATATTATTCGGATCTGGGAATAAAGGTGAGTTATCTCCATTCGGATATTGGAACTCTTGAAAGGATGGAAATCATCCATGATCTGAGGACGGGCAAGTTCGATGTTCTTGTTGGAATAAACCTCTTAAGAGAAGGGCTTGATATCCCGGAAGTCTCTCTTGTTGCGGTGCTGGATGCGGACAAGGAAGGCTTCCTTCGCTCGGCAAGAGCGCTCATACAGACGTGCGGGCGGGCTGCGAGAAATATTAACGGGAAGATAATAATGTATTGCGACGCTGTCACAAATTCAATGCAGAAGGCTATTGATGAGACAAACAGAAGAAGAAATATTCAGGAATTGTTTAATAAAAAATATAATATTACACCGGTGGGTATAGAGAAAGCGATTACGCATGTATTTTCGCAGGTTTCGGAATCACCCACGGCAGAGGATAAGGTATCTGAAACCATATCCAAAAATCATTCCCTCGATAATCTCGATGAGATTATATCAATTCTTGAAAAAGAGATGGAAAATGCGGCCCGTGAACTTGAATTTGAAAAGGCCGCCGAACTGAGGGACAGAATCAGGGCTATAAAGAAAAGGATAATTTTTGAATACTGACGGCTTCGTAAAAAGTCATTCTGCTGTGTTGCACTTCATCTTTCGTCATTG
>CAYVMK010000216.1:0-4517 GCA_964452445.1 uncultured Desulfonema sp.
TCCGATATTGCAAGCTGTTTTCGAATTTCAGAACAAATGCCCTTAAACTCCTGTCCGACAATAACAGATTTGTCGGCAAGCTTCGGGTTATCGAGTTGCTCCACGGAGGCAAAAAATGCATCCGTATCGACATAAAGGATCATTGATTTTATTCCCTCCCCCTGACAAGAAAGCTTGCTATTTTTTACATTTTTGTATTATTCTGTAAAAGAAGCTCTTACGGCTTCGAAAAAAAATCAAATTTTACCACGAAGGCCACGAAGAGCACGAAGAAAGAAAAATATATATTAGTTTTTTTTAAGATTCGTGTACTTCGTGATCTTCGTGGTTTTATAAAATCATTCCGCTTTTATGTCTTCCAACGAACTTATCAATTTTAATGAACCGGTTGTAAGTCATAGCGAACGGATTTGAGATTTATATGAAACTAACAATCTTAATTTATCAATCGATAACTCATGAAAACTATAGAAGACATCACCCTGCTTTATGAAATAAGCAATGCTTTAAACGAGCATCTTGATCTTAAGAAATCATTATACAAGGTGCTCGATATTCTATCCAGTTCCATGAACATGGTTCGGGGAACGATAACAATTCTGAATCCCCTGCGCAATGAAATTCACATCGAGGTTGCGCATGGTATTTCACGAAATGTAGTTGAAAATGTGAAATATAAACTGGGAGAAGGGATTACCGGGCGTGTTATTCAGACAGGCAAGGACGTTGCCATAGCCAAAATTAGCGAGGAGCCACTCTTCCTTAACCGTACGGCTTCGCGGAAAACTTCAAAAAATCAGGAGCTTTCGTTTATATGCGTTCCGGTAAAGAAAGGCAGTCAGATTATAGGCGCTTTAAGCGTGGACAGGCCTTACGAAAAAAATTATCCTCTTAAAGAAGGCAAAAAACTACTCTCTGTTATTGCGACAATGATAGCAAGGCATGTCATAAACCTCGAGAACATCAATCTTGAAAAGGAACAGTTAAGAAATGAAAACAGAAGGTTAAGAAGCGAACTAGAAAACAGATACAGCATTACCAATATAATAGGGAACAGCGGCAGGATGCGGGAAGTATATCAAATGATTTCTCAGGTTTCGAAAAGTAACGCAACTGTTCTTATAAGAGGTGAAAGCGGGACAGGCAAAGAGCTTGTCGCAAACTCGATTCATTACGGCAGCAACAGAGCCAAGGGCCCTTTTGTCAAAGTAAACTGTGCGGCTCTTCCCTCTAATCTCATAGAAAGCGAGCTTTTCGGACATGAAAAAGGCTCCTTTACCGGGGCGATCAAACTCAAAATAGGAAAATTCGAGCTTGCCGATAAAGGCACAATTTTTCTTGACGAAATAGGTTCAATAAATCTTGATGTTCAGGCAAATCTTCTCAGGGTGATTCAGGAGAAAGAGTTCGACCGTATCGGAGGCCTCAGGACAATAAAAACGGATGTCCGCATTATTGCCGCAACAAATAAAAATCTTGAGCAGGCAATAGAAGAAGGCGCTTTCAGGGGAGATCTCTATTATCGCCTGAATGTCTTTCCTATTTACATGCCTCCGCTAAGGGAGCGGAAAACTGATATCCTTCTTCTTGCAGACACATTTCTTGAAAAATACGCAAAGGAGAATAACAAGGATATCCGGAGGTTTTCAACTCCTTCGATAGATATGCTGATGGCCTACCACTGGCCCGGAAACGTCAGGGAGCTTGAAAATTGCATTGAACGGGCCGTTCTGCTGTGTGAAGAGGGAACGATTCACAGCTACCATCTTCCGCCTACGCTGCAAACCGGTTACGAATCCGGAACGATGCCTTCGCTGTCACTCGATGATACGGTTGGAAGCCTTGAAAAAGAGAAGATTATAGACGCATTGAAGAATACCAGGGGAAACAGCGCTCAGGCGGCAAAAGCATTAAAAACAACGATGCGAAAGTTCAACTACAAGGCAAAAAAATATAACGTTGATTATCGCCAGTACCGTTAAAAGCAAAACCCGGCTGATTTCATCAGATTGAAACCAGCCGGGCGCTTTACCTTTTATAGTAACTACTCGGGTTATCAGGTTCACGGTTCACGGTTAGCTGTTTTGCTCTTTTCATATTTTTTGAGATAGTTGATAAACCCACGAACGGCAGCACGTGTTCGTCTGGCCTGCTCATAGACATCTTTGAATTCATTGGGCGATATATAATCTTCGTCCAAGGCAACATAGAGTTCACTTTGGACTTCCGTGCATGAGCGCTTTGCGTATCTCAAGAACCGGATAAACTCCGCATTCGTCTCGGAATCGAAACCTTCGGCAATATTATGCATCGATGATCCGGCAGCATCTTGTATCTGTCTCTTCAGCCCGTAATCCTTTGCAAATTCCGGCTTCTTTGTTAGACGGTACACTTTTTGAGTCAATTCGCGCGCAGTTGCCATGCTTCAATATCTTCAAACTGTTCAATCTTCATCGCTCTCCAACCTTGAACCGTGAACTTTGAACCTAAGTAGTTATCTTTTAAATATCGTAATAGAGCATGAATTCATGCGGGTGCGGGCGAAGTTTTACCGGATTAATTTCGTTTTTTATTTTGTATTCGATCCATGTGTCGAGTACATCCTGTGTAAAGACACTGCCTTTTAAGAGAAATTCCTTGTCGTTCTTCAAAGCGTTTAACGCCTCTTCGAGAGAACCCGGAGCAGTTGGAATATTTGCAAGTTCTTCGGGCGGAAGATCATAAATATTCTTGTCGAGCGGATCACCCGGATCGATCTTGTTTTCAATTCCGTCTATTACGGCCATTAGAATTGCGGAAAAGGCAAGATATCCGTTGCAGGACGGGTCGGGCGTTCTGAATTCCACCCGTTTTGCCTTAGGCGACGTTGAGTACATCGGGATACGGATGGCAGCGCTTCTGTTTCTGCTTGAATACGCGAGATTGACAGGAGCTTCAAACCCCGGAACAAGTCTTTTATAGGAATTTGTCGTGGGATTCGTGAATGCGCAAAGAGCCTTGCAGTGTTTCAGGATTCCGCCTATGGCATGCAGGGTCATCTGGGATACGCCCGCGTATTTATCGCCGGCAAAAAGAGTTTTGCCCCCTTTCCATATGCTGACATGAACATGCATTCCCGATCCGTTGTCTTCAAAGAGCGGTTTCGGCATGAATGTAACCGTGCGGCCGTTGCGATAGGCGACATTTTTCAGCACATACTTAAACCACATGAGCTGGTCTCCCATCTGAACAAGCGGTTTGAACCGCATGTCTATCTCGGACTGGCCTGCTGTCGCAACTTCATGATGCTGACACTCCATGTCTATGCCGAGATCTTCAAGGGTAAGAAGCATTTCGGTCCTTAAGTCCTGGAATTTATCCATCGGAGGAACGGGGAAATAAGCCTCTTTATGACGCGGCTTGTATCCCAGATTCGGGCATTCATCCCTTCCGCTGTTCCATATTCCTTCTTCGGAATCAATTGCATAAAAGGCGCTGTTCTTCCGGGAATCAAAACGCACATCATCAAAGATAAAAAACTCCGCTTCAGGGCCGAAAAAAGCCGTGTCGCCTATCCCGGTTCTCTTCAGATATGCTTCCGCCTTTTTCGCAATATAGCGGGGATCGCGGGAGTATGATTCTCTTGTCAGCGGATCCACTATGTCACATATCATGACAAGGGTAGGAACCTCAAAAAAAGGATCCATCTTTGCCGTTGCAGGATCAGGAATGACCAGCATATCGCTGGCATTTATCGGCTGCCATCCTCTTATGCTTGATGCATCGAATCCGAATCCGTCTTCAAAACTCGATTCGCTCAATTCCCCTATCGGGACAGTAAAATGCTGCCATAAGCCCGGAAAATCAATAAACCGCAGGTCAACGACCCTTGCCCCCTTTTCTTTCGCAAAACTCAACGCCTCTTTTGGTTTCATAAAATATCTCCTTGAATATAAATTAATTGATATAAAATTACAGCCGTCAATCATCAAACAGGCTATTTATACGCTATAAGGCGTCCTTTCCCCTTTCGCCGGTGCGAACTCTTATCGCGCCTTCAACCGGAAACACAAAAATCTTTCCGTCTCCCAGTTTTCCCGTGTTTGCAGACTGAACAATCGTTTCAACCACCTTGTTGGCCATCTCCGATGCAACAACAATCTCGATCTTTATCTTGGGAATGAAATCGACAACGTATTCGGCGCCCCGATAAATCTCCTTGTGGCCCTTCTGCCGCCCGTAACCTTTGACTTCTGAAACCGTCATGCCGTGAACCCCGATCTCGTTCAGGGCTTCTTTTACGTCATCCAGTTTGAAAGGCTTGATGATGGCTTCAATTTTTTTCATCTTTATACCTCCTCGTTATTATTAATATTTACGTAACTATTCAGGCACATAGGGGCAAAGGCACATAGGCGCAAAGTTCAAAGGAATACAATCGGAATGCAGGACACAACCTGTCCAAATACCTCTTTGTAGACATCTTATAGGAACTTAATCAACTTATTCTCTTCAGATCCCTTGACTTTGTGCCTTTG
>CAYVMK010000217.1:0-4509 GCA_964452445.1 uncultured Desulfonema sp.
TGTGTTGGGTGTGTTTGGTTGGGGGTTTTTTGTTTTTGTAAGCCTCTCCTGGATATCGACTTATTCGATTGCAACCATGCACCACTCAGGCTGGCTGACCAGAAGCAACACCGTAAAAAAAGAGACATCATCAAACATTCTGCACAGATTCTATTTTGACTTCGAAGGATTTGATTCCGGGAAGGAATTTCCGCTGCAAAGAAGCTCTCACGCCAACCTGTAATAAATAGAGAAAGGGGGCAAGGATTCGAGGGTTCAAAGGTTCAAAGGAGGTTAATCCCTCACGCTTCGCCCCTGTTCCTGTTCTTTTTATACACATCAAGCCATTCTTCCCTGAATCCCTCAAACCGGTTCTCTCCTGCGGCAGCTCTTATATCTTTCATGAGATCCTGGTAGAATGTCAGGTTATGAATCGTAAGCAGCGTTTCCGCGAGAGGATCCCGCGAAAAGAGTAGATAGCGAAGGACCATCCGAGGGTATGTCCTGCAGGTATAACACCGGCACTTTGTATCCAGCGGGAACTTGTCTTTCCTGTAGGTTTTATCAAGTATCCTTATTTTTCCCATACGGGTAAAAAGCGTTCCCTGGCGGGCGTATCTGGTGGGGATTACGCAGTCGAACATATCCATTCCACCCTGCACGGCGGCAAGTATGTCTTCAGGAAGTCCCACTCCCATCAAATATCTCGGTTTCTGCTCCGGTAAAAATGGGGCTGTGACCTCCACCACCTTTTTCATGAGATCAAAACCTTCGCCAACGCTCACTCCTCCGATTGCATAACCGTCAAAGGGAATGGAGGTAATTTCAAGGGCGCTTTTCTGCCTTAGATCAGGGAAAACACCCCCCTGAATGATCCCGAACATGAACTGGTATTCCCTCAGTTCAACCTTCCTGCATCTTTCCGCCCATCCGATCGTGCGCTCGACCGATTTTTCGATATATTCTCTCGATGCAGTGTGTTCAACGCACTCATCAAAAGCCATAACAATATCGGCTCCGAGATCCCGCTGAATTTCCATTGATTTTTCAGGCGTAAAAAAAACACGCTCTCCGTCCTCCTCGTATGAAAAAGAAACTCCGTCATCGTTTACCTCTCTTCCGGGGAGAGAAAAAACCTGGAAACCGCCCGAATCGGTAAGAATGGTCTTATCCCAGCCCATGAAACGATGAAGGCCGCCCATCCGTTTGACAGTGGCAAGCCTTTCTCCGAGGGAAAGATGGTACGTATTTGCCAGAATAACTTCCGAATCCGTCTCCGCGACATCCCGCGGCGTTATTGAACGCACAAATCCGGCCGTGCCCACAGGCATAAAGGCAGGCGTTTGAACTTTCCCGTGAGCTGTTGTAAATTCTCCTTTTCTTGCGCCGCATGAATCGACGGCAAGCAGGTTAAAACCTATATCTTTTGAATTCATGGTGTTTTTTTCTTTTATAATCCGATTTATGTCAAATGATATCCGGTATGGTTCTGCTTAGAATGCCGGCGTAAAGCGCAATGCCGGTCCCTGCAATACTCCGAATAATCATTCCCGGTTCCTCTTTCTCTTCATTTTATACGCATTACGTTTTTATGATAATAAACACTTTTCGTATAAGAGTTCAATTATAATTATTTGATTTCAGATAAATATTGGTGTAAAGAGTCAAGCATTGCATTAATTTAACTGTTTAAAAAACAGCAAAATTATTTATTGCGTTTATGATTTTCCGATGTTGAATAATTAGAAATCCCCGATCATAAACACAGGAATATGATATAATCTAAAACATGAAAATCGAATGGAACCCGCTAAAGGCAAAACTCAACATTAAAAAGCACGGGATTACCTTCGAAGAAGCAGCAACGGCTATCAGCGACCCTATGGCCGTCACAGGTTCTGACCCTGATCATTCAATTTATGAAGAGCGCTATATTACTTTTGGTGTTTCATTAAAGGGTAAACTTCTTGTGGTATCCCACACAGATGAAGAGGGAACAATCAGACTCATAAGCGCTCGTAAAGCGAGCAAAGGAGAACGTGAACTCTATGAAAAAGGATAAAGAAACCGATAAAGACGAACTCCGTCCGGAATATAAGCGTGCTGATTTCCCCGGTGGACTTGTGAGAGGAAAGTATGCAAATCGTCTCAGGAAATCATCTAATATCATCGTCCTCAGGCCAGAGGTAGCTCAAGTATTTCCTAATGAAGAGGCGGTCAATAAAGCGCTTCTTTCACTTATCGATATTGCGCATAAAACTACACGACCAACAAAACGCTCCACCGGCTCGCCTAAAAAACGGGCTTCCAGGTGAACTTAGCTTTATCCGGGTGGGGAGCATGGGGGCATCCTATATGTCCTCGTGGTGCCCTCAACTCTTAAATCGACTTTGCGGCGGTCTTCGCTGATAACCCAGGCAATGAGGGCAAAAGCGAACAAACCGGCAATGCTCCGAATAATCATGCCCGACTCCTCCTTATCTTCGCTTTATCAGGCTATGTTATATGATATTGACTTTTCTGCACTCTACTTGCAAACCCGTAGTACTGTCAAGGAATCGGACAACGGAGTTCCGATAAGTCTAAATCCACCGGCAAATCATATGCAGTTTTTGCCGCTGGCTTCGTCGGCAAGCAGCGTATCCAGCGGGCTTATCGGCGCTTTCGACATGTTTCTAAGCACATGAGTATAGATCATTGTTGTTTCAACATTCTTGTGGCCTAAAAGCTCCTGAACTTCGCGGATATTCACACCGTTCATCAGCAGATGCGTGGCAAAACTATGGCGCAATGTATGGACAGTGGCGTGTTTGAGAATGCCGGCCTTTCTAACCGCATCCGCAACAACTTTCTGAATAGAACTGGGGCTGATATGATGACGGCGCACCTTGCCGGAGCGTGGATCAACAGAGAGCGCCGCGGAGGGGAAGACGTACTGCCAGCGCCATTCCCTGGCTGCATTCGGATATTTTCTGTCGAGAGCTTCCGGCAGATAGACCTCGCCAAAGCCTTTGACTAAATCCTGCTCGTGGATTTTTTTGACTGCGACCAGATGTTCTTTCAGTTTATTTTTAACAGCATCCGGAAGAACCGTCATTCTATCTTTATCGCCTTTACCTGCCCGAACGATAATTGAATTCAATCCGAAATCAATATCCTGAACCCGCAGTCTGGCCGCTTCCATCAGCCGCATGCCTGCGCCATATAAAATATGAACCAGAAGACTGTCCTTTTCTTTTAACTGCTCAAGCAGACTGCGCACTTCATTTTGTGTCAGCACCGCAGGCAGCTTGGGGCCTCTTTTCGCCCGCACCGTTTTACCCAGATCATGCAGATCGATCTTGAGAACCTCGCGGAACAAAAACAGCAGCGCGTTGAATGCCTGATTTTGAGTTGAAGACGAAACCCGCTGCTTGATCGCCAGGTGACTGAGGAAATCCCGGACATCCGCTTCATCAACGCTCTGGATTTGCCAATCTATATTTTTTACCCCCGTCAGGTAGGCATGAAAGCGCAGAAACCAGTCTATGTAAGTCCTTTCAGTGCTGTAGGCATAATGCTTGATGCGCAGTATATCGCGAATTTTTTCCTGCACTGTTTTGACGTCCGGGTATTTATTTTCAGCTGCCGTTTCCGCTTCTGGTGAAAGCGCCGATGTATTATTCGACAGGAAATGATGAATATAAAGTTTAACAGCGTTATCGGCCTGTTCAAATTGCCAATCTTGCAGTTTTTTGTCCTTCTTCAGAACATCAAGGAACATTTGTATTCTTAAATCCAATGGTTTGTCTTGTCGTGTATTGGAAAACCGCAGGAACCTGCTGACCCAGTTGGCATAAAAAGGGACCTGGTTTTCCGGCGCCAGTTTGCGCTGGGTGATAAATTTTTGAAACTCCGGCAAAATATTATTCATCCTTCCACTCCCGATGATAAAAACCATTCAACCTGGCTGTTATTTGAGCATAATACCTTCTTATACGGATTACGCTTTTTCTGATAATAAACATACTTTATGTATGAGTTCAATAATAATTATTTGATTTTAGGTAAATATTAGTATAAATAATTAAGCATTAAATCAATTTCGCTGTTTAAAAAACAGCGAAATTATGTATTACGTATATTAATTGTTATGTGCATAACATATTGATATTATTATTTAATATATATAATTTTCATATAATATTATTTTATCGTAATAAACCAATAGAAAATAGGGGTGGCTAATTTCTTAAAATTATGATAAAAAGTGAAGCGTTTTCGCTGCAGCATAACGAAGTTGATGCTCACAGCGATTCAACGCTTCACTTACTGATTTTAATAAATTACCCCCCCTTTTTTCATTTCAAGATTTTTACAGAATATAAATAAAAGAAAATTCTATAAAATAAGCACATAACAAATCGCTAATGCAGAATGGCATGCGCTTGCAAATCTTCGCTACGCTCAGGCAAGCTTTGCCATCAGCATAGCTTTACGTTGGGCCAAGGGAGATGGAGCAAGGGAGGCGTAAATGATAGAGGCAATTGT
>CAYVMK010000218.1:0-4494 GCA_964452445.1 uncultured Desulfonema sp.
ATCCCTTTATTTGTGGCATGTGTACAATCCGATTTGCAGAAAACGGAGCATCGGCCGGAAACATTGTGAGGCTCTTCCGATGCTCCGTTTTCTGCAAATCGGATTGTACACATGCCACAAATAAAGGGATTCCAAAGTCAAAGGTTGCCTCAGGCCTCTGCAAAATGATGGCAAACAAGATCCTGGAACTTTTAAAAAAGGTGAAAAGAGAAAATATCATGATCACCGGGGGAACAACCAGAAACAGGATGATGATAGAATATCTGCAAAGGGAAATTCCGGGCCTTATCGTTCCCAAAGAGGCGCCGTATTTTGAGGCTCTCGGAGCTGCGTTATGGGCTCTTGAACACAAGACTCTCCCTTTATCCTCCACAGAGGCTTTGTTTAAGAATGAATCGATATCCTTTGAAACGCTTTTACCTTTAAAAGACTTTGAAAAGATGGTGGAATTCAAGACCATGTCGGAAGGTGAAATCAAAGCAGGCGACATCTGCACTTTCGGCCTTGATGTCGGTTCGACGACTACAAAGGCTGTTCTTTTAAGAAACAGGGATGATGCAATACTCGGATCTGTTTATCTGCGGACAAACGGAGACCCGGTAGGCGCCTCAAAAAAATGTTATGAACATATAATGAAAGAGATTGAAAAAAAGGCGCCGCTTTCCGGGATAATTATAGACGGACTCGGCGTATGCGGTTCAGGCCGTCAGATTGCAGGCCTTCATGCGCTTACGGACGGTATTATAAATGAAATAATCGCTCATGCGGCGGCGGCGGTATATTTCGATCCAAAAGTCGATACGATATTTGAAATAGGGGGACAGGACGCAAAGTACACATACATTACCAATTCAGTGCCTTCGGATTATGCCATGAACGAAGCCTGTTCGGCAGGGACCGGCTCTTTTCTGGAAGAATCGGCTCATGAAACTCTCGGAATAAGGATGGAAGATATAGCCGGTGTTGCCCTGAGAGGGTCAAAGCCTCCGAACTTCAATGATCAATGCGCTGCTTTCATTGCCTCTGATATTAAAAATGCCATTCACGAAGGATTAAAACACGAAGACATCGTTGCAGGGCTTGTATACTCGATCTGCATGAACTATTCGAACAGGGTCAAGGGAAACAGACCCGTAGGAGAGAAAGTATTCATGCAGGGAGGGGTATGCTACAACCGAGCTGTTCCTCTTGCTATGGCGGCTTTAGCAGGCAAACCGATTGTTGTGCCTCCCGAGCCCGGACTTATGGGCGCATTCGGCGCTGCACTCGTGGTTAAAGAGAGGATCGAAACGGGCTTGATGCAAAAAAAGCGTTTTGATCTGAAAGTCCTTGCAGGCCGGGAGGTCAGATACGGAAAGGCATTTATATGTAAGGGAGAAAAAAATGAATGCGACCGGCGCTGCAATATAGCGGTAATCGAACTTGAGAATAAAAAATATCCGTTTGGGGGCGCCTGCAACCGTTACTATAATCTGCGCCATAATATCAAAAGCGATGCCGATAAGCTTGACCTTGTCCATGTTCGCCAGAAGCTTGTTTTTGACAAATATGCCGCTTCACACATAACCCCGATAAACGGGACTATTTTCAGTACCCCCTTGAGGGGTAAAAAAACGCAGGAAATAATCTCTCACTTACTAAACGGATCGGAGAAAGGGTTAAAAGGCCGGATCGGAATAAACAAGACCTTCCTTGTCAATACTTACTATCCTCTATATTCAACCTTTTTCCATGAGATCGGATTTGAACCTGTAGTCTCCAATGTTCCTTCTGAAGAGGGAATGAATCAGAAAAACGCGGCGTTTTGTTACCCTGTTGAGCAGTCACATGGATTCTTCTGGTCTCTTATTTCGGGCGATGATGTTCCGGAGTTTATTTTTCTGCCTCATTTTAAAGCCGTGCCGGTTACAAACGGGTATAGAAGTTCACAGGTTTGCCCTCTTGTTCAGGGAGAAGCTTTTTATCTTCAAACCACATTCAGAAGAAGGCTTGAGGAGGTCGGGAGAAAGGGTGTAAAAATCCTGGCGCCTCTTATCGATCTTACCCAAGGGATAGAATCCGCAAAAGAGCCTCTTCTTGAAACTGCGAAATCGATGGGAACGCCCAGGAAAGCTGCTGAAAAAGCATTTATTGCAGCGGCTGAAGCCCAGAAGAAATGTTTTAAAGAGATGAAGTTTATCGGTAATGAAGCCTTAAAAGAGCTTGAAAAAGATCCTGAAAAATTCGGCGTAGTGATTTTTGCCAGGCCATACAACGGCTTTGTCGAAGAAGCTCACATGGGAATACCGCGGAAATTTGCCTCGCGAGGCATCAGTGTGTTGCCGTTTGATTTTCTCGATTTCGACAATGAAGAGAGCAAACGCCATATGTACTGGGGGATGGGGCAGTTGCTGCTTAAAGCCGCGAAAGTTGCGGAGCGCCACCCCCAGCTGTTCGGAACCTTTATAACCAACTTCTCCTGCGGTCCCGATTCTTTTCTCCTGGGATACTTCAGAGATATCATGGGTAAAAAACCGTCATTGACCCTTGAGCTTGACAGCCATACCGCCGATGCCGGGCTTGAAACGAGGATAGAAGCCTTCATTGATATCGTCAATTCCTACAGGCAGCTTATTGCCGGAAAAAAGATTGCAGGAAGAAAAAATAGTTTTGTGCCGGCAAAGGTAGCCCTTGAAAACGGGGTTCCCGGAATAATTACCTCATCAGGCCGTGCCCTGCCGTTGGCCGACCCCTGCGTAAAACTGCTGTTGCCTTCCATGGGCAGACTCGCAACCGAATCACTTGCGGCGGTATTCGGCGGAAAAGGCTATAATGTTGTGGCGCATCCTCCGGCTGATAAAGCTGTTCTCAAGCTGGGCCGCGCCAACACATCATGCAAGGAGTGCCTGCCCCTGATACTGACAACGGGGACGCTTCTTAATTACATAAATAACGGAAAACCAAAGGGAGAGGTTCTGATTTATTTCATGCCGACTTCTTCCGGTCCCTGCAGGTTCGGTCAATATCAAATTTTCATGGAAGACCTCATTGCAAGGCTCGGAATACCTGATGTAGCCATGCTCTCTCTTACTTCCGAGAATTCATACGGAGGAATGGGAAACGATTTTTACAGAAGAGGCTGGTGGGGAGTTGTAGTATCGGATGTGATGGAAGATATACGTTCAATGATTCTGGCAAACGCATATGACCGTGATTCCGCCTTGGATCTTTTTGAAAAGGAATGGCGTTTGATTCTGAGTGAACTGGGAAAAGGGGACTTCGGCGGTTTGGGAAGAAAGATAAAAGAGAGCGCCGAAAAATTTAAAGCGCTTCCGATGAAACTTCCTCCGGATGAAGTTCCAAGGATATCTCTTGTCGGTGAGATATTTGTCCGGAGGGATTCGATATCAAGGCAAGATCTTACGGAAAAACTTGCGGATATGGGATTTGCAACTGTTTGCTCTCCGGTTGCCGAGTGGCTTCACTATTGCGATTATCTGGTTGATAAAAATCTTGTCGATGCAAGTATTTCGGGGAGGCAAAAACTTTCTTTTGCATTAAAAAAGAAGATCATGAGAAAATATGAGAAAAACATCAAGAAAACATTATCGGGTTCAGGGCTGGTTCATGCCGAACCTGTAAATGTAAAATCGATTGTAAAAACAGCCATGCCCTACATATCTGATAAGCTGACAGGAGAAGCGGTTTTGACGATTGGAAGCGCTATAACCGAGATCGCTTCCCATGCCTGCGGAGTAATTGCAATAGGGCCTTTCGGATGCATGCCGAACAGGCTTTCAGAGGCGATACTTACCGAAGTAATGAACAAAGAAGACAAACTGGCAGCTGAGCCGGACAACAGACGACTTAGATCTGTTCTCTCAGATGCGGATAACCTTCCATTTCTTTCAATTGAAAGCGACGGGTCTCCCTTTCCGCAACTTATAACTGCAAAACTCGACGCTTTTTGCCTGCAGGCAAAAAGGCTTCACTCGAATATGATGAATTCATAAAATGGGATCACATCCAAAAGAGTTGGTGATCCCGCGAGGATTCAAGGATTCCATGGTTCAAGGGTTCCGGGATTGAAGCTCCCCGCTGCTTACGGCAGGGGAGTTCAACCAAGATAAGCCTCTTGACAATATAATCGCAACATAATATAGCAATCGCGTCTTTTTTTTAGATATGATTTAAAATTATTTGGCGGGGTAAAAATTTATATAGGCTGGGACAAATTTCATATTCAGGTGAATGCCTGAATAATCGGTAATTTAAACAGGAGGTGCTTGCATGGCGGATTATAATATTAATATTTTTTTGGATGATGAAAAATTTAAGAAAATTGAAGACGTTCAGTTGGCCGACAAAGTTAAAATGATTGACGGGAAAAAGGCTATCCAGGTGCCTTTCAGCGACAAGGAACACAAGAAACTTATCAAGGGCTTTACGGATTTGGCCTTCGATGCTTCCAATTCCTGTGTTATTCCGGAAAATGCCGAAAAAATTCTTTTTGAT
>CAYVMK010000219.1:0-4487 GCA_964452445.1 uncultured Desulfonema sp.
TGTGTTGGGTGTGTTTGGTGTGTGTTGGCCATATAGGCTTAGCTCCGGAGTTAAAAACATTATATATTCTATTTCTTTCTTCGTGCTCTTCGTGGTAAAAAATATGAACTATTTACGGAGCCGTCAATCTGATTACTTCTGAAATATGGACGAGTGAGACTCTGGAATCCGTGAGCCCATTACAAAAGGTTTTTATTGCGGATGCGGTTTCGGGAAAGGGATGTCCTATTCCTACGGCGCTTCCATGTTCATGCGCGATTTCTGCAAGTTTTAAAAGCTGATAAAGAATAGCCGATTCTTCCACGACATTGTCTAAAAATATATTCCTGTGCGCTGCAGCCATATTAAGGTATCTTGCAGTTGCGAAACCTTTCGAATGGTTTGAGGTAAGGCTGTCAACGAAAAACATGTTTTTCTCTTTTATAATACGTAATGCATGATACATCTTATCGGATAATGCCGTAAATTTTGATCCCATGTGGTTGTTGATGCCTGCTGCAAAAGGAATCTCAGAGATGTTTTCTTCTATAACCCTCATAATGCGTTCCTTCCCATCTCCGGCATATAAAGCTCCCGGTCCCGGGTCAAGTGAGGGGTTGTAAGGTTCCATAGGCTGATGGAGCATTATTTCATGGCCATTATTTTTTATTTCACTGGACAGGTTTATTGAATTGGGAAGTTTAGGGAGTATTGAAAAGGTTATCGGAACACCAAGTTCTAAAAATTGCCTTGCGCGGGATACGCTGTATCCTATGTCATCGATTATGAGTGCAATGCGGAATCCGTTTTGATTTTTTTTAGTTTCTTCCAGGGCAAAGGTTTTCGAAAAAGAAGTTAAATCAAGCAGGCATCCTGCCGTCGTGATAGCGCTTTTCAGCAGAAAGCGCCGTCTGTTTATAATTTCTTCAGAATAAGACATCTTTTTAATATATGGTTTCGTAAAAAGTTCAAATATGCTCACTTCCTCATATAAAACTAAGAATTTTATACAATATATAGGGGTATATGTCAAACAAAAACACCATATATTGTAAAAATCATCCCGGCGGGAGAGATAACAGGTGTAACTTAATGAAAGGTATTAATAATCGTATTGGAATTAAACGATTGAAGAGACGAAAAAAGCCTCCCGCAATTGCTGCAACGAGAGGCTTTTAAAAATGAATATTTGGATGTTTACGAAACCTTTAACCCTGCTGTATCCAGTTACTCTCTTTAATCAGCATTGTTGTCGGATCAAGAGAGAGTCCGGCCGTAACGGAATCAGGTTTCCCTCCTTTTAAAGCTTTCAGATAAATTTCTTTTCCTTCAGGCTGAATCAATATGACTGTTTCAAAAAGATCTTCAACAGCATTAAGCTGAGCCGGAATAGTATCTGAACCGGGTTTTTCATCCCTGTAAATACGGACAGTAAGCCATGCTTTCAGAGAATGATTTTTTACAAACGCCTTAAGGTCGGATAGAGGTTCTCTTTGCGATTCATCAATAGGAAGACCATCAATAAAAATTACATGGGGCCGGAAAATATTCTGCTCCATCAGGTCCGTCAATCTTTCTTCAAGCTTGGGGACGCTGAATCCCTCTACTTCGAATGTCATAATAAACCTGTGCGGAAGCATATTCTCAAATATTTGTTCCTGATCCGCCATGCTGTGTTGGGATGCGATGTTGCGGTAAACTTCCTTGTACCATAGACCGACTTTTTTTACAGGATCATTTAAGCTTATATGAAGTACATTTTTATTACAAAGCAGGCTGTGTATGGCTAATTGAATAAGAAGAGCCGTTTTCCCGACCCCCGCACGCGCCATTACAGCGCCAAAACCGCCTTCCGGCATTATTTCTTCAGATTCGCACCCTGTCAGTTTTCCCAATGGATGGCGGAGAATAAAACCTTTTTCAAGCATTTTATATACTCCTCTCAATTATATATTGTTTAATTTGTTAGTACTCAGGTTGTTTAGGCTGTAAGCTGAAGGCTGTTAGTCGCGCATAATTTCCTCCTACTGGTTAACTGCCTACAGTCTATCCACCTAACCCCGATAAACGGGATAAGTAAGTTTACGAAATTATTTTCTGCCACTCTTTTCAGTACCCCCTTGAGGGGTAGAAAAGCGCAGAAAATAATTTCTAACTTACTAAGCAATTACTTTAATTTAATTGTGACGGCTTTGTAAAAAGTCCGGTTTTCACCGCTACTTTTTCTGTGAATTATTTTTTTCTTCCGACGCTTTTTTCTCCAACTCTTCCGTAACCGACTGAGGCACCTGTTTATAAGTTGCAAACTCCATCGTAAACTGAGCCTTGCCTTGGGTTAAGGATCTTAATATCGTAGAATATCCGAACATTTCAGCAAGCGGAACCTGCGCCTCGATAACACACATGGTTCCCTCATCCTGTGTGCCGAAAATTATTCCGCGGCGCTGATTCAAAGATCCCATAACAGTTCCCTGAAACTCAGTCGGGGTTTCAGCAACTACTTTCATGATCGGTTCATGAATAACCGGCTTTGCTTTTGAATATCCTTCAAGAAAAGCTCCGCGGGCCGCAGCCTGAAAAGCCATATCCGAAGAGTCGACAGAATGGGATGCCCCGTCATTTATTGTTATTTTTATTCCTGTAACAGGAAATTCCATTTTCGGGCCTTTTGCAAGGCAATTTTTAAAACCCTTTTCGCAGGCAGGAATGTACTGGGTCGGGATGGCACCGCCTTTGACCTTGTTATCAAATATGAATTCTTCTTCGGCCGGTTCCATATAACCTGCAACACGACCATACTGGCCGGAACCGCCTGTCTGCTTTTTATGAATATAGTTAAACTCGGCTTTTCTTGTAATCGTTTCCCTGTAAGCTACCTTGGGCACACCCGATGTAACTTCCGCATTATATTCGCGGCGCATCCTTTCTATGTAAACCTCAAGATGAAGCTCTCCCATTCCTGAAATTATCGTATCTCCTGTCTCTTCGCTTACAAAAGTTTTAAAAGTCGGATCTTCCTTTGTGAATCTGTTGAGGGCTTTTGACATATTGACTTCGGATTTGCTGTCCATAGGCGCGATTGCAAGCGAAATAACAGGTTTCGGGACGTACATTGACGTCAATGTATAACTGAGGCCCGGCGATACGAAAGTATCTCCGGATGCGCAGTCAATGCCGAACAGCGCGCCGATATATCCTGCCGGAATCGACTCTATCTCTTCCATCTGGCTGGCATGCATGCGTACAAGCCTGCCTACCTTTACTTTTCTGCCTGTCCGCACATTGACGATAGGATCTCCTTTTGCGAGTGATCCCTGGTACACCCGGATATAAGTCAATTGACCATACTGGCCTTCTTCCAGTTTGAATGCAAGCGCTACCATCGGTTTTTTGGGATCGGCAGTCAGGATGACCGGAGCTTCGTCATTGTCCATATCGAGGGCTTCGTTTTCGGTATCATGCGGGCACGGAAGCAGTTTGGTTACGGCATCAAGAAGAGGCTGAACGCCTTTATTCTTATATGCGGAACCGAGTATCACCGGTGTGAGCTTTCTGGATAAAGTTCCCCTCCGAAGGGCGGTAACGATCATCGATTCGGTTATTTCTTTTTCTTCAAGAATTGCATCTGTAAGTTCATCCGAAAAAACGGAAGCTGCATCAATGAGTTCTTCTCTTTTATTAAAGGCTTCCGGCAGAAGTTCAGCAGGAATATCTTCTGTGCGAATTATCTCTCCGTTTTTACCGTCGAAATACAAAGCTTTCATCGACAACAGATCAACAACTCCGTTGAAATCAGCTTCAAGCCCTATGGGAATTTGAATGGCAACAGAATTATGCCCAAGTTTTTCTCTTAACTGCTTGATTACCCTGTCCGGATTTGCGCCGCTTCTGTCGCACTTATTTATGAAAGCAATGCATGGGATCTTGTATCTTTTCATCTGCTGGTCAACTGTAATTGACTGCGATTGAACTCCGCCGACCGAACAAAGAACAAGTATTGCCCCGTCTAAAACTCTTAAAGATCTTTCGACCTCAATTGTGAAATCCACATGCCCGGGAGTATCGATAATATTTATTTCATGGTCGAGCCATTCACAGAAAGTGGCCGCAGAGGCGATAGTTATAC
Source organism: uncultured Desulfonema sp. (assembly GCA_964452445.1). Lineage (GTDB taxonomy): Bacteria > Desulfobacterota > Desulfobacteria > Desulfobacterales > RPRI01 > RPRI01. The sequence continues at coordinate 4,106 of CAYVMK010000219.1, forward strand.
CTCTTTCCTTTTCGAGCTCCATGGAATCCATAGTGGCGCCGATGCCGTCTTTTCCTTTTACGTCATGAATCGCATGTATCCGCTTCGTATAAAAAAGAATTCTTTCGGTCAGCGTTGTTTTACCCGAATCTATGTGGGCGCTTATGCCGATATTCCTGACTTTTAATATGTCGTGTTTCATTTCAAAATCCTTTTAACTTTACCCCTGCGCAGGATACTCCAATATCAATTTTTTTAAAACAATATTTTATAAAGCTCCATGAAAAATCTCTTTTTTATAAAGCCGCCAAAAAATAAAAAATCCCTCACGTGGGAACCTGGCGCCAAGTGGGGGATTTTAAGCTATGCTTTAAAGAAAGTTCGGCTTTCTATTAAGAAAAGT
>CAYVMK010000220.1:0-4473 GCA_964452445.1 uncultured Desulfonema sp.
TGTGTTGGGTGTGTTTGGGTGTTTGGGGGCAAAATGAGTGATGAAGATAAAAACAATAGCACAGTTCCAGACTCAAACGAAAAAACCACCAAAGACGAGCATATCCAAGAAACAATTTATATAAACTTCAGCCAAGCAGAAATAAAAAGATCGATTGTTATCGAACGGCCTGACCCTGATCCTTTATTCAGACCACCAGAAAGCAGGGATGCTGGAGCATCTACAGATTCTACAGATAATGCTCCAGAGCAAAAAGAGACAGACGATAAAAAATAGGGGAGAAAATGCCAACCGAAAACCTAACTCAGTTCATCCTGTATGTTATTCCAGGCTTTGTTTCATTTGCCATATACAAAGCTTATTATCCAAGAAAGGATAGGGATACATTCATTGAAGTTACCAATTCGATTATTGCCGGAATTGTGATTCTTTCGCTAATAAAATGGATTGATCGTACTGCATTTAACTATTTCTTGTATACAAATACCACAGGTTTACCTGGCGTAAGATACTCTTTTGCTTTAATTATTGCAGGCCTTTTGACAGGTTTCTTAATGGTTATGCAGGTAAAGGCTAGAAGTTGTTTATCAAGAAAATTCAAAGTATGCAAATTTCTTACACCGGGTTTCTCTACAGTATGGCTTAAAGTTAATGACAATCGTGATAATTGGGCAATAGTCTATCTGGATGATGATTGTAAAACAATTTATCGTGGTTGGATTTCGGAATTAACGCACGACCCAGAAAACGACCATCAGGAGTTTTTGCTTTCGAGAGCAGCGAGAATTGACGAAAACTTAAAGGTGATATACACAATAAATGGACTGGGAGTTTACTTAAACCTTCGAGATGTAAAAAGAATAGAATTTTACAAGAGTATTAAGATTACTGACTGATCAGATAAACATTGAGTCTATTCTATCTTTTTTTACATCATCGTCCATATTCGAATAAAACTGATCTGTAATTCCTGTTGTTGAATGCATCACATTCTGACTCACTGCTTTATAGTCTTCTTGTGTTTTTGAATGAGCCTGACCAAAGTGTACATGACCATGCCTGAATTTGTGGGGGGAATGATAAGGCAACCCTACTTTTTCCAACCAGTCTTTCAAATTCTTTCTCGCAAGGTTCGAGCGAGCATCGCCAACCACAAGGCACGAAGTATCTATTTCGCCAGTATCAGGGGAAAGGGGAGCGAACCAGAACCCGTTATCTGGTAAATGAGATCTCACTTCGTCATCCCAATCTTTGACCACCGGGAGCAGTTCTGGAATTGGATAGAGAATTGTCTTCGCACTCTTGCTATTCTTTGTTCTAACGCCTAGGCTTGTGTATTGATAAACGTAACGATTTTCAATATCGACAGCCCGAAGAGGCAGAGAGACAAACGCGCCAATTCTTATGCCTGAAAGGTACCAAAATACTGCTGCCGCTCTAATTCGACGTTCTACGAGGTTCTCAGCGGGTGCCTGGGCAATCGCTTTGATCTCTTCTAGAGTCACATACTCTTTGTTTTGGGGAACCTCAGACAGACGCTTTGCTTTGATCTTTTCAATCCAAGAGGATTTAAGTTTCCGATACTCATAATCATTTTCATACAACCAGAAGAAAAAACGCCTGGCAGTTGACAAGACCTTTTTAACATGTGCAGGGGATAATGGTTCTTCTTTCCCATCCATCCGAGCATTACGCATATATTCCGGAAATGTCGGGGTAATAGTCGGAGCATTGACAAAGGAAGTTGAATCAGCCCACATTAAAAGATACTTGACATAAATCTCTTCTGCACGCCATGAACCGATCGAGATTTGATCAGTATGCAGACGGTCATTGAGAAATGCTTTGACCAGTTTCCAGTTCTTTTTGTTTATCAAACCTTTTTCCTTTTCGCATCAACGATCTTTGCTAGTCTCTTCCCGCAGACAGGGCAAGTGTAAAGGTCATAAACCGTACGCCCTTTTTGCTTCCGGTCAGGATTTGATACACTCACAACCTTTTTGCACGACACGCACCACGCTTGATCTTTTTCCAGATGAATCTTCTTGTAGGTTGTGTCATACCAATCTCTGAACGACGATCCATGAATCAAAATTCGATTGTGCTGATCTTTCTTGCATGGACAGCCAGCAGGAAGATAGACACGATAAACTTGATTTTTGCTGAATCCTATTTCTTCTGAAAGTTCGCTAGGCGTGTACATCATATTCAACAATCCCTTCACTCGGTTTCGTTGAGTACCATTTAGCCTACCTTCGAGAATGTATTCAGCTTGATTCACCATAGCGTTTTTCTTTCCTATTTGCGGGAGTCACTCCCGCTCACGCGGGCACCCACTCCCGCAAACTTGCAAAATATTCAATCACTTTATAAAAAGACGCACCTCGGGGGTCAAGTAGAAGCCCCTCGGCGCTTCCCTTGAAAAATGTTTTGCTTTGCAATCTAAGAACATTCACCTGGTAATCACGGGAGAATATTATTTTGATCGTTGGTTTCCGAAGTTTCTTCTTCCAGCTCTGGCCACCATGGCGGTAAAAAGCCAGGGGTATAAATTTTCTTTGCGAAATATGGCGGTTCCATCTGGCCACACTTAGCTGCATACTTTGTCACGTAATAAACTGCATTCTCGTTTTGTTTTATTGATTCAGGTTTTGCAAATCCAGCCCAGGCATTCCATAATCTATTTATTGTTTCAAAATTTACTGGCCTATCAATTAGTACATGAAAATGGATCGTTCCACGTTTTTGAAACTCGATGCCGACCACATATGAAAAATAAGAATGACCAACATAATTTGTGTAGTGCTTGCCAAAAACTTCTTCGTTGAGTATCTGCACGAGTTTTTGAAATAGCTTTAGTGCGATCTCTGGAGAAGTTTCCTCACGAAATGTAAGAGTCAGAAATACACGCCATTTTCTTTTAGATAACCATTCAGACCAATTCTTCCGAACAATGTTTTTTCCTTCTCTAGATTCCCAAGCATCAGAAGGATGATCGAAATACCGCAGGCCATCAGCAGAGAAAAGTTCAGTCATTTTCTTGGTACCCTTCCCCGACCTTTTTTGCTTTTACCTGTTCTGCAAGCTGGACGACGCCCATCATCAGAGATACGCGGAAGAATTCAGCTTTACCCATGCCGGATTGCCTACACCATGTGAGCATCGTCTCTTTGATGTTCATCGGTATAGTCACTCTCACGAATCCATAACTTGCTTTCTTTGTTGTAATTACTTGATCCATTTCCATTCTTCCTGCCTCTCATCCTCGCCGTCCGTCCACTCGCAGCCTATCCCGCTCTAACTCATAGTCAAGGCTTCCTGGCTTGCGCCGCTTCGCTCATCAGCCTTGACAATGAGCCTCAGAGAGCGGGATAAACCGGCTGCGGACGGACCGCTGAGGATTGACTGACGGCGACATTTTCACTATTGCGTATCAAGCGATACGGATGTAAGATAAAAGAAAGTAATTGCTTTCACAACTTGATACCATATACGTATCATAATACTCTTTTATCGTATCAATGTCAATAGGTAAATATGAATGTCCTTGATCAATTATTAGAGAATTTGAATAAAGGATCAGTCCCCAACCACTTTACAAGTGGAATGGGTGAACTTATTAGAAAAGCTCGAGAGGAAGCAGGCTTGAGTCAAAGAGATTTAGCGAGCAAAATTTACCGAAGGCAAGCTGCCCTATCTGAAATGGAAAATGGATTAATGCAACCAGACGCAGAAACCTTATTGAATTTTTCCCATCACCTAGGAAAACCAATAACTTATTTCTACCCTGCACCATACAAACCCGATCTTCAATCAGAAGAATTATCTGAAAAAGAAAAAGAGTTATTAATTCAAACAAGGCGATTATCGGAAGACGATTTAAGACGAATAATCGCCCAGGTAAAAGCCGTAGTTGATCTCTAAAAATTTAAATATCCGATGGATTCCTAATGTCTGAAAAACAATTAACAATAAATTATCCAATACCCGTAAAACTGAACTCAAATGAATCTTATATAACTAAACTTACAAAAGCCCTTTCTGAAGATTTAGATTTTAGTAATCAGAAATCTGATTCTTATTCACATAACATCCATTCATTTCCAGCTAAATTTCCGCCTCAAATCCCCAGGAAGTTTATCGAAGAATTGACTGAAGAAAACGAAGTAGTACTTGATCCGATGGCTGGCTCAGGCACAACAATTCTTGAAGCATATCTTCTAAACAGGAAAGCTATTGGTTTTGATATTGACCCGATGGCATTATTAATTACCCGTTCAAAAGTATCAAATATTGATACCAATAAGACTATTCGTTTATGCAAAAGCATTGTTGAGGCTGTTAGATCAGAAGTTAAAATGAATCCAACAGAGTTAGATAAAAAACTTTTAAGCGCCTGGGACCCAAAAACTAAAGAGTTTATAGATTATTGGTTTGCCCCTGACCCACAAACCCCAAACACACCCAACACAA
>CAYVMK010000221.1:0-4471 GCA_964452445.1 uncultured Desulfonema sp.
ATTTCGCTAACACTGCGATTTAACATATTATATAGGTCGTGCAACGTTTCCGATATTGAACAAAAGGAGATCCAGCCTCCTGAAATGGAAAACGGACCAAGGCGCATCAGGATTTCGCGGTCTATCAAAGGATTGAATATTCCGATCATGACGGCAAATGGGATGACTATAAGAATCTTCCGGAAAAGATAATAAAACGGAAGCTCTCCCAAGCTTATCATTACTGCGGGGTATAAGAAAAAAGGAACAAGGGCGGATATTTCATATTTGTTGAATGATATAACGGTAATTATGAATATCAGTGTGGTTAAGAGTTTTGCGCGCGGATCTACACGGTGTACGAGAGTATCCCTGCCTGAGAGAGTATCCATGTAACCTAAATCGAGAAATGCCGTTTTTATTCTGCTCATAGGCGCCTATCTGGTTCCGCTCCTCTTTTTCAGGGCAAACCCTATAAAGGCTGCAAGAACCAGAACAAGCGCTCCTCCCACAAGCCCTGAAACTGAAGTGCCTGAATCGATAATACTTGCAGGTTCCGGTTTTTTTATGTCGGAATCTTCAGACGCTTTAAAACTATAATCCGGCAGAAATGCCGTTTTCCCCTGTATCTTTGTTAATAGCGAATAAATATCATGCCCGGGAGTCTCAAGCTCTTCTGATCCCGTTGTATGAAAGACGGCCCATTCCAACCCGTCCGGATGTGATGAAGCAAACCAGGAAAGAACTCCGCCTGTAATCACAGCGGCGGTGAGGAGCGCAGTTAAAACATATTTCAGTGAGAAGCTGCCGGAAGGCGCCGGGGATGCTGTTTTTTGAATGAGTTCCGGTCTTGATTTATTTTCTGATGTGCATACCCCCTATCTTCCCGCGTCGTTGCCACCTACATGAGATGAGTTTCTTATTTTCTTACCAGCGTCCCGCCTTCCCCTCGCTTTCCGCCAGCCGCTTTCCGCATTCGCTTAAATTCGGCAATGGTAACAGCTTGATCTTTTCCTTCAGGAGGCCCTCTGATCCCTGAAAGAGACAGGGGAGTATCACGACCCGACCTAACCATCATGCCCCACACACGTACATCTGCCATGGTCTGTATCCCTCTGACCTAAAAGGTGACTTGTAGTCTTGAACCGCCCACATAAACGGTATCGGTTTTTTTATTCCCGCCAGGATCAAAGATCGCTTGAAAATCAAGACTGAGAGCTACATGTTCTCCAAGGGCCAATTTATAATACGCTTCGAGGTGACCCTCCTCCATCGTTTCTGCACCAGCCCCTTGCATGCGTTTTTCAAGTTCGTCCATGAGTCGGGCCTGTCCGTAAGCTATGGCAAAGGTATCATTTTCACGTCCCCAGAATTTCCCTTTAATCTCCCCACCAAAGCTCCAGGCGTCTTTAATCCTGAGGCTAAAGTCCTCGCAATCATATTTAATATCATCATCCTGGATGCCATAGCGGGCAAAGAGGGTTACCTCTGGAGTAATCTGTTGGTCAAAACTTAAACCAAAGCCCTGGCTTTCCTCCTTTGCCTCTTCATCCTCCCAGGTCATGTGATGTCTGTCGTTGATCCAGTAGTAGAACCGGTAGTTCCCCTGCAATTTTCCGTAGAGTTTCGGTTTCAGATTGATCTCTCCCATGCCAAAGAGGTTCTCGAATAGATCCTTATAATCGCTATCCCCGGAGATGCACCCAAGATTAATCTCTACAAGATCGTGAGGGTTCAGGGTAATTCTCAGACCCGGCGCATAATCCGGCCAATCCACACCGATGTTATTGACAAAGATGTCAGCCAGAAACTGTCCTGTCTCATCGTTTGCTACCGCATTGGCATCGAAATAGGCTACGGGGTCAAGCTTTCCTACGGTAACGATTAACTTTTCAGCAAAGAGGGGAATCTCCCAATAGGCCTCGGCAATAGTTAGCGTTCCATCCCCGCCAAGGGCATCGGCGTTCACGCCGGTAAATATCGGTTTAGCTTCTCCATGTTTTTTGCAGACAAAGCCGGAAAGCCTCCGACCCACACCTTCCCCTTCACCAGCTTCGAGGTGTAAGAAAGCCCTGCCATATCTATTCAGATCAACCTCCAACTCCAGATCAACAGAGTATGATCCATCAGTGACATCTTCTCGCTCGATGCCGGCCTCTTCAACCCCTGGGGCAAGTTTAGAGGGAGGTGGGTTTTTATCGTTATCGAAAGTCCCTTGCACGATACCCGTAATCCCGCCTCCAATCTTAAATCTGCCGAAGGTTTCTTTTAGATCCTCCCATTTTTGGGTCTCCTCTTTTCCTTCCTTGACCTGTTTTTCCAGTTCACCGATGCGCTTTTCCAGGTGTTCCAGATCCATGGCGCCAGCGCCGCCTTCTGCCGCAGCCACCTCAATCTTTCGTTCTTCCGTGATAGAGATGGGGCTAACCTCCTCCCCCCATCCAGATCCGGAAAGAATGAAAATAATTCCTGTGATCATACAAAGATCATACAAATGTTTTCTCATCATCTTCTCCTTTTTTTGTTAGGGTTTTGTTAGGGTATTAAAACAATTCCTGAGTGTACATATCCCGCATGAGTGATACATCAGTGCGGGGATATTGTTGGCTTTTGCTTTTTTCATCACCTCCTTCTTTAGCCTGTGAGAGACCTTATTGGTAAAAATCACCAAGGCATCCACATTCTCTATCTTTTCCGATATACCATTCTCGCTCTTGCTGAAGACTTTGAGGTCAACCCCGAATTTTTGAGCCTCATTGATATAATGCTTCTGAAGTCTCTCCATACCTCCAATCAACGCTACGCACATAACCATACCTCCCAAAACAAAAGGCGTAACCTGAATTACATTCAAGTTACGCCTTCACTTTCTTCGCCCCTGTCCCGATTCTCCGGGATCATGCGAGGACCGTAAGACATCCCCCACCCCACCCCTAATCCTCCCTTGCTAAGGGGAATTGGGGGGTGTTTTAAGCTATGAACTTTCTACCAGAACCTGCATCAATCTTTTCCGCAGCGCCTCCAATCTCTTCGATTTAAATGCCTTCTTTGTATCTTCCAGTACCTCGATGGTCTCGGTTAAAACCTCCCCCAATTTTTTCTTATATGGACAATCCGAAAAAATACAATCAGGACATATCCCAGAGCTCTTCTTCTCTATAATGGTTGTCAGGATATGCCTCTGCATATCTATCCGATTATGCAGATCTTCAGTGCTCCTAACGATAATCTCGGCTAAATCGGTTCTATTATCGGCCTTCATATATTACTCTCCCATAACCTCTCATCCCAATCCTGCCAGCCTCCCGCCTTGATAGACGATCAATGTTACTATCCAGGCCAGGGCCGTAGTATATCCGGCAGCAAAAAGAGGCCACCTCCATGAATTTGTCTCCCTGTAGATCACAGCGATAGAGGCCACACAGGGGATGTAGAGAAGGGTAAAAACCATCAGGGCAAAGGCCACCAGCGGAGTATAGATTTTTCTTCCGTCAGGCCAGGTATCATTCTGAATCCTTTCCCTTAATGGTACTGACTCCTCATCTGCCTCTCCGACAGCATAAAGGGTGCCTAAGGTTCCCACTACAATCTCCTTGGCAATGAATCCCCCGAAGAGGCCAACCCCTATCTTCCAGTCAAATCCGAGGGGTCTTACCACTGGCTCGATTATCCTTCCAAAGCCAGCCATGTAGCTCTTCTCCATCTTCTCACGGGCCTGCTCACTTTCAAGATTAGCTGTCGTTTCATCCATGGCATCTTTAGTTATCAGGCCAGAGGCTAGTTGCGCCTCCACGTTTTGTTTCAGGGCATCATAGTCCCTTGAGTATTGTGGATTCCAGGGAAAGTTGCTGAGAAACCAGACCAAAACACAGCCGGCAAAGATGATAGTTCCTGCCTTCTTTAAATAAAGAACCCCTCTTCCCCACATGTGGATGATCACCCCTTTTATAGTTGGCATACGATAGGGAGGAAGCTCCATGACAAATGGCGATGGAGGTCCCGGGAAGAGATATTTGCGAAATATCTTTGCCATGATAATGGCCATGGCTATACCAAGAATATAGATGGAATAAAGCACCGTGCCTCCCTTTTCAGGGAAAAAGGCGCCGATAAGCAAGGCATATACAGGCAGCCTTGCCCCGCAGGACATAAATGGGTTGACAAGTATTGTAGTGAATCGATCCCTCTTTTGCTCGATGGTTCTGCAGGCCATGATGCCCGCAATATTACAGCCAAATCCTAAGATCATAGGGATGAAGGAGCGGCCATGAAGCCCGATTTTGTGCATGAACCTGTCCATAACAAAGGCCGCCCTGGCCATGTAACCTGAGTCTTCAAGTATGGCTATGCAAAAGAACATGATGAAGATGAGGGGAATAAAGATTATAACACTTCCAAGCCCACCGATAACCCCATCTGCTATCAGTGGCTCGATGATATGGTCGGGGGCCTCTTTTCTGAGGGTAGTATCCTCAAGTCACTGATAGCAGAT
>CAYVMK010000222.1:0-4448 GCA_964452445.1 uncultured Desulfonema sp.
CCTTTGATGTCATCCGTGTGGCTGTTCCTCTGTGCATCTATTTTTTTGTCATGTTTTTTTGTCTCTTTTTTCCTTTCAATGAAAGCAGGGGCCACATATGAACAGTCCGCAACGCTGAGTTTTACAGCTGCTTCAAATAATTTTGAGCTTGCTATAGCAGTAGCAGTGGCTGTATTTGGAATAAATTCCGGGCAGGCATTTGCGGCTGTAATAGGGCCGCTTGTTGAGGTTCCTGTGTTGATAAGCCTTGTCAATGTTGCTCTCTGGTTCAAGAAAAAGTATTTTCCGTATGCTATGGAGACACCCACAGGCGTCTGCCATGTGACATGCAAACCGTGACGGCTTCGTAAAAAGTCATTCTGCTGTGTTGCGCTTCATCCCCGCCCTGTTGAATTCTCGCTGCGCGAGACGGAAGAGCCGATTCAACAGGGTGAGTCATTGCAGCGTACTTATATGTAGGCTGCATTCCTCAAGATTCGCGCGCCTTGCATAATGAGCTTTTTACGTTGCCGTCTGACTTTCGGCTTTTTATGAAAGTATCAAATTTGAAAACAGGACATATGACTTTAATTAACAGTCAGCTTTGGATAAAAACATCGAAACAGGTTCTCTTGATCACCATTATTGTGCTTGCCGCCGGGTTTGCATCCAACCATCTCAGATCCGAAAAAATCCCCTTTATTGAAGACTGGTCTTCAAAATCAAATTTTGTTGCTCCGTCCGGAGATAATCTGGAAATATCTATCACAGAAGCAAAAACTCTGTTTAATCAAAGCAAAGCCCTATTTCTTGATGCGAGAACCAAGGCAGAATATGATGCCGGGCATATTAAGGGGGCTAAAAGCCTTCCGTACAAGGAAGCTGACTGGAAATTTGTTGAAGCAATGGCCGGAGTTCCGGAAGAGAGCGCCATAATAACTTACTGCGATGGAGAAACGTGCGAACTCAGCATGGAGCTTGCGGTTTTTCTCCGTAATGCAGGGTATAAAAATGTGAAGGTTCTGTCAAACGGCCTGACGGTCTGGAAGAAAAACGGCTTGCCTGTTGAAAGCGGAGAGTGATGAAAGAAGAAATCAGGCAAAAAACTTCGATGACTATGTATCACGGGGCAAGAATTATCCTGGGTATGGTATTTATCTATGCCAGCTATGACAAGATTCTTCACCCCGCGGCCTTTGCAAAAGTCATTTATAATTACCAGATTCTACCTGGTGAACTTGTAAATTTATCCGCCATCTTTTTACCCTGGCTTGAACTTACAATCGGTTCTCTTCTTATAATCGGAGTATGGTTGCCGGGATCCGTTTTTATCAGCAATATTCTTTTGATCATATTTTTCAGCGCGCTCATGTATAACAAAGCCCGCGGACTCGATATAAGCTGCGGCTGTTTTTCAACAGGCGAAGGTGAAGCGCCTGAATCAAACCTTTATTTATTACGCGATTTTTCTTTTGTTGTTATTGCAGTTTATCTTTTCATCAAAGTTTTCATAACGGATTCTGCCGGCCTCAACTCTCCTACCCGAAGAATTCCTTGACCTATTCAATTAATTCGTATATTTACAGATTTAAACGTTCTTTCAACTTCGTGCTCTTCGTGGCCTTCGTGGTAAATTAAGGATAAAATAGTGCCGGTAAAACGAATATTCACTTCGATTATTCTTGTAATCTCGATTGTTTTATTATGCATCGGGGCTGCCTCCGCCAAAGAAGAGTATGCCAGGAAAACCGGTAAAGGCTGCATTTTCTGTCATGAGGAGAAGACAGGGGGCGCCATAAAAACCGCTGGTATTGCCTATATAAAAAACGGCTACCAGTATCCTATTCCTCTTAATATCATCAAAAAAGCCGTCAAGGTCCAGAGCGCTTTTCACAAGACAGTAAGATTTATAATAGGATACCTTCACATCCTTGCCGCGTTTATACTTGTCGGCGCCATATTTTACATCCACATTTTCGTAAAACCTTCACAGATAAAGGGCGGAATTCCGAAAGGAGAGCGCTTACTCGGCATATCGTGCCTGATTACACTCACAGTAACCGGAATCTATCTGACCTGGTTCCGTATAGACAGGATCGGGCACTTTTTCGATAACCCGTTCGGACGCATTCTCTTTATTAAAATCCTGCTTTTTATCCTCATGCTTGCATTTGCCGTCACGGCTGTCACATTCATACACAGCAGGATGAAAAAGGAATCGCAGGCCGCACTGCAAACTGTACTTGATCCCGGGAAAATAACTTTTGAAAACCTGAAAGACTTCGACGGATCATCAGGAAAACCTGCCTGCATAATTCATGACAGGAAGATTTATGATGTAACCGAAAGCCCGAAGTGGAAAAACGGAAGGCATTTCGGGAAGCATTCAGCGGGAATGGATCTTACCGAGGCCATAAAAGGGGCTCCTCACGGTCTTGAAGTGCTGGCAAAGGTGAAGTTTGTTGCCGAGGTCAAGGGCGAGGAGAAACAGCCTGAAAAGATGAGCGGAACAAGAAAGCTGTTCGTATTCATGGCCTATTCCAACATGGTCATCATACTGCTTATAATTTTCTGCATAGCCTCCTGGCGCTGGGGATTCAAGGTAATTCCCGAAACTTTGTCCGGAGAATCACTTGCCGCGAAAAACTGTATCGATTGCCACAAAAAACTTAATCCGGGCATATATGCCGACTGGAATGACAGTGTTCATGCCGGAGTCGGGGTGGATTGCTACAAATGTCATAAGGCTGCAGGAACGCTTTCAACCGTGTCAAGTTCGTCCCATCTAAAACATTCCCCCCTTCCTGTAACAGCTTTTGTGAGCCCGAAGACCTGTTCGGAATGCCACCCAAAAGAAACTGTCGAATACGCAAAAAGCAAACACGCAAACACGATAGAGATAATGTGGAAAATCGACAAATGGCTTCAGATGGGCATGAACAACCAGGTGGAGCGTAACAGCGGATGCTATGTATGTCACGGAACAGTTGTTGATATAAAAGACGGCAAACCTGCCGAAGGATCATGGCCTAATGTCGGAGTCGGCAGAAAAAATCCGGATGGAAGCCTGGGAAGCTGTTCAAGCTGCCATACAAGGCACAGATTCTCTGTTGCCGAAGCAAGAAAGCCTGAAGCCTGCGGCCAGTGTCATCTTGGCCCGGATCATCCCCAGATAGAGATCTACAACGAATCAAAACACGGCGCCATATACAATGCGGAAGCGCCGGAGTGGAACTGGACTACCGACGACGGGAAATGGATGACAGGAAGGGACTTCAGGGCGCCGACATGCTCGGCATGCCATATGTCGGCTGCACAGGGTGTTTCAAGGTCTCATGATGTTACTGAAAGGCTGTCGTGGGAACTCCAGACTCCTTCGACGGTCCGGCCGTCAGATTTCAAGGCTTTCCCCGCAAAGACGGACTGGAAAAACGAGAGGGGCAAGATGGGAATGGTCTGCCGCCAGTGCCATTCGGAAGAATGGACGAATTCTCATTTTAAAAATCTTGATAATGTAATTTCAAACTATGAGAGTAATTACTATAAACCTGCCGCAAAAATTATGGATAATCTTTACGCAAAAGGAATCCTGACAAAAAGCAACTACTTCGATGAGGAGCTTGAATGGGAATTCTATGAATTATGGCACCATGAGGGAAGAAGGGCCAGGATGGGTTCAGCCATGATGGCCCCCGATTATGCATGGTGGCACGGTTTCTATGAACTTAAGCACCGGTTCAATGCAATCAGAGAAGCTTCCGAAGAGGCCCTGAAAACAGGAAAAGTATATGTTTACAGGGAATTCCCCGGGAAAGCTGACAAAGATTGATATAAGAATTCAGGAGTCAGAAGACAGAATACAGAATACAGAAGAAAAACAATACTGTGGTTATTCTGGCTCCTGACTACTGGCTACTATATTCTCATTATGTCGCCAATTAGTTTGGCGGATGCCTTTGTGCCTGCCGCAGGTCCGCCGGCGGAACGTTTGCCAATCAGTGTGGCGGATTTGGCGGATGCCTTTGCCCCTTTCATCTTACGCCTCACGACTTACGCCTCCCGTCTCTTGCCTTACGCCTCATGCCTCACGCCTTAAGACTTTGCCTTTTGTGCTGACTACCACTTTTTCCATGGGCACATTTACACCGGCTTTTTCCATTCCCTTTTTAACTATCATGGGAAGACCCGAACAGCAGGGAACCTCCATTATTACAGCCGTGACACTTTTTATTCCGGCTGTTTTAAAAACATCTGCGAATTTGTCTATGTATTCCTGAACATCGTCGAACTTGGGACACCCCATCATCACAGCCTTTCCTTTCAAAAAATCTCTGTGAAGGGTCGGAAAAGAGACGGGAACGCAGTCGGCCAATACCAGGAGATCGGCGCCTTTCAGAAAAGGGGCTTTTGCCGGAACGAGTTTTATCTGAACCGGCCAGTGAGAAAGGGCTGAATCGCCTGCTTCTCCA
>CAYVMK010000223.1:0-4437 GCA_964452445.1 uncultured Desulfonema sp.
TATCTTCCGTGCATGCATCGATGGCGTTTTCAAGAATATTGATCAAAGCTGAACGTACAATGCCGGGGTCTACTTCAAATTCCCCCATTGAAGGGTCAAATTCCCGGATAAGTTCTATGTTCTGTATCCGTATCTTGGGCTCCATTGTAAAAGCAACATCTTCTGCAAAGCTCAAAACATTAACTTGTTCCCACTTGAGGTCTCTGTGTTTTGCATAATAAAGAATGTCAAGAACCATTCCCCTTATACGGCCTGCCATAAGCTTTATTATATCCCAGCCTTCTTTGACCTGCTCACGGTTTTCTTTGGAAAAGCCGGATTCAACAAGGTACATTCCACCGTCAAGGCCTGTGAGCAGGCCTTTTATGCCGTGGGAAATGGAGCCAATCAGAAGACCGAGAGAAGCGAGATGATCCTCAAGCTTTCGTATCTGGATTATATTGGTTGACATTTCCATTACCTGAGTAATTTCGCCTGCTGCATTTTTTATTGGAGCAGTCCAGATAAGAACATTAATCTGTTCGCCTGTTTTGGATGTTACAACCATTTCAGCCTGGACTGTAATGTAGCACGGAGCCTCATCAAAAAGCTGCTTGTGCCTCTGTCTTATTATTTCAAGCTCTTCCCTTAATCGCTTGACTTCCGTTGCATCTGCAGATATTTCAAGCACAAGTTCAACTTCATTATCCTTGCTGCGGATCGGAGCGGTATGCACTATAATCGGCGCTTCTTCGCCTGAAAGATATTTGATTTTTTCCTAACTTCGTTGTCCCTTTCCTGTCCTGAATGTTTTTTCAACGGAGCATTCTGAGTGTCCCGATGTTTTTTTGCCGTATATTTCACAGCTGTTCAGGCCGACCTTATCTCCCAGCTTTTCCTTATACAACTGGTTTGCCGCCACGATTTTAAGATCACGATTGTGTATTGCCGCAAGACATGGCATCTCATTGAAATATTTAATTCCGCCTTCATATCCTCCTGCAAAATTCCAGATTGCCGAAGAGAGCCCCTCAATTGCCTGGCCGACTGCCGCAAGCCTTTCAACTTCAATGAGCCTTGCAGACTGCTCCTTCACCATTGTTTCAAGGTTTTCTGTATAGTCCTTGATCTGCTGCCGCATGTTGATTCTGTCATGGGCTCTTTTCAGCGCTATTTCAAGGACGTCGTCGTTTATAGGCTTTACGACAAAATCTGTTGCCTCATATTTCAGGCTTTTAACGGCGAGATTCATGTCGCCGTGGCCGGTGATCATGATTACTTCAGTATCGGGACTTTCTTCTTTAATCCTGCGAAGAAGAGCCACACCGTCCATGCCCGGCATTTTAATATCGGTTAAAACTATCGGCGGGGAGATTTCTCTGAAAATGGAAAGGGCTTCTTCGCCGTTTTCGGCAGTCACTACATCGTAACCCATATCGGACAGGGATATGCCGAGAACCTTTCTGATTCCTTCCTCGTCATCAACCAGAAGTATTTTTTTGCCAATTCCCTTTTCGTCCGTTTTAGGAGCCGTTACGAAATAACTGTTACATTTCTGACCATTTTGTTACGGCTTCTTATGCCGGTCACGGCATTTCATTGTTACGGTTATTTTTGAACGACGGCTTATCCGATTGTGCTTTTAAGTATACCGAGCAGTTTGTCCGGATCAAACGGTTTGGCAAGGTAAGCGACGGCGTTTTTTATGGAAAGGTGCCGGCCGGCCATTCCGCTGATAACTATAACCGGAATATCCTTGAATTCCTTGTTCTTCGATATTTTCCGGTAAAAATTTGTGCCCCATTCTTCAGCCATCTGAAGATCGAGAGTGATAAGGTCGGGCTTTTCCTTTTTTAAAACTTCGTACCCTTCCACCCCATCAGCAGCAGTACAGGTTTCATAGCCATTGTCGTTAAGAAGGCTCACAAGATACTTCACGATAATCGGATCATCATCTATGACAAGAATCTTTTTTGCCATGGGACACCTCGCTTTTAATATAAGTCGATTATATCTGAAACTGAACGCAGGGTTCAAGGATTCCAGGGTTCAAGGATTCAAGTGAAAAAAAAGAATGGATATTCCCCTCGCCCCCAGATTCCCGACTCCTGACTTTATCTGTTTTCTTTTTACCGGAAACAAGTGATTCGGATTTTCTTTATAAATGGTCTTGTCTAAAAAATTATCGGACATGGCATTCGCTGCACATAACCGGGCCGGCTTTTTTCTCCTCGTGGCATCCCTTGCAACGGAGATGGTATTTTGTGGCAAGAGGCACAGAGTCTCCGTTTATCTTGTGGCATCCGGAGCATTCCATGTCTTCAGATGTTTCATCTTCCACCCTTACCCCGTCTTTATAAACATGATGGCAGGTTCCGCAATCGTCGATTTCAGCCTTTTTATTATGTTCGTCATGCAAAAAAACTGCGCCGGGCCTCATCTTTGTTTTGAAAGCGCTGTCCTGAACGGATTTGATGTTTTCCTGTGAATAGGCGGTTACAACAATTACAGCAACTGCAGCCACAAAAATCGAACACAGAGTCCATATCTTTTTTTTCATATAAAACCCCCTGTTATACACAGCGTCCAAAGCAAATAGTCATAAGCCGTCATTCCCGCGAAAGCGGGAATCCAGAAATGATGCTGGATTCCGGGTCAAGCCCGGAATGACAAGTATTGTTGACGTGTGCAAATAATTATGTCGTTCTGTATAGTTGCAAGGACAAAGCGTTTGAAAAAAGTTTATGCCGGTTTTTCCATCGTTTCGTAAATTATATCGCCGAGGAATTTGATGTCCATATCAAGCCCGTAATGGTGAACGATGTCTTCAAGCCCTCCATGGCAATTATGGCAAGGGGCAATTATTGTTTTTGCGCCTCTTGCCTTTGCTGCGAAGAGCTGCTCGGCTTTTATCCTGTTCCCGTCGACACGCGCCATCTTATACGGCGGTCCGCAGTTGATGACTCCTCCTCCGGCGCTGCAGCAGTAATTGTGCTCGCGGTTCGGATGCATTTCGATCAGTTTTTCGCATGTGGCGTTTGTTACAAAACGTCCCATTTCATGGAGCCCTCTGCCCCGGACGGTATTGCACGGATCGTGGAACGTGACGGGCTTTTCATATTTTTTGGCGATTTTTATTTTTCCGTCCCTGATTATTTCATAAAAGAATTCAATCGCATGCACAACCGGTATGGGAGGCATCTTCCATCCCAGAGCCCTGTTGCCCACGTCGTAAACAGACCGGAAAGCATGGCCGCATTCTCCCATGACGATCTTTTTTACTTTCAGCCTTGCGGCCGACTCGAAATGAACTTTTTTCAACCGGGCCATCATTTCAAAGTCACCTGTGAACATGCACATATCGCTGTTATCCCAGCCAGGAGTGGCGGGCATGGTCCAGTCAACTCCTGCCGCGTGCATGATGACTGCGGCCTGATAAATGAGCTGAGCGCGGAATTTGGGCTCAGGGCCTATAACGGAATAATAGATTTCGGCTCCTTCTTTTTCAAGCGGTATCCGTAAATTAGGTATTTCACCGCGCGCTTCATCTTCCTGCCACATAAGAGTGTCTATCCATTCGTCGTCTTTTACCCACATCTGGTTAATTGTGACCGAATGGCTGTGAGCTGTGTCCTGGATGTATTGTGGTGTTACGCCGAGCTTATGACAAATTCTGCGCATTGTGATAAGCAGATATGCGATATCGATTCCGAACGGACAATACATGGCGCAACGCCTGCAAAGATTGCATTCGGTTGAAGCGATTTCCGACGCCCGTTTTATAAATTCGGCGTCAACCTTTCCCTTTTTGTTCAATATTTCCCAGATAGTCTGCTTTACTTTTCCTGCGGGAGAGTATCGCGGATCTTTATCATGAGAAAGATAGAAATGGCATGCTTCACTGCAAAGCCCGCAGTGGACGCAGATATCAACATATGTCTTGAGACGGGCGCCTGTTTCGGCTTTAAGCACACTGTTTATGACCCGTTCTATTTTTTCGGGAGTCAGTTTTGATGCTCCCGTTACTAATCCTTCATCGGTTATTTGCTTTGCGATGTTTACTGCCGGTTCAGCCATAATATTGCCTCCTAGAAAAAGAGTCGTTAAAAGATGTTTACCAGTCTTTTACATGGCGGATTGCTCCGAACTCGGAACCCATATATCCTCTTGTAAAAGCAAAGAAAATCATGTGGCTCAGTCTTGTAAAAGGTATGGCAACCAGCATGACTTCGCCTGAAAGAATATGGATGATTCCCACGATCTTATGGCCGGCGAACTGGTGATATGTCCAGAAACCCGTGATAAAAGGGGCTGCAACTACGGCAAGTATCAGGTAGTCCGAAATGGATGTAAGGAATTTCACTTCGGGCTGAACGATCCTGCGGACAAAAAAGTAAATGCATGAACCCACAACAATAAGCGTCATAACATCGGCAGTGGAATCGGATAAAAACCACC
>CAYVMK010000224.1:0-4434 GCA_964452445.1 uncultured Desulfonema sp.
AATGCTCTCTCCAAAGCTGCCCTAGCCCTCATGAAATCGATATCCTTATCGGCGCTTTCTTTTGCCAAACGTTCCTGGGCGCGTTTTAAAGCGGATTTTGCCCTTTCCAAGTCTATATCACGCCTTCTTTCAGCAGATTCCGCCAGCACAGTAACTCTGTCGGGAAGCGCTTCGGCAAATCCTCTGTTGACAAAAACAAACCTTTCTTCTCCCTTAATATCCCTGTACCGGATAATCCCCACTTTCAGTGTGGTGAAAAAAGGCGTATGGCCGATGAGAACTCCAAATTCACCCAGAGAGCCGGGAGCCATAACAATCTGCGCTTCTTCGCTAACGACTGATTTTTCAGGTGTAACAACTTCTATTTTTATGTTTCCGGCCATATTATATGCCCCCACTTCTACTTTTCATCGGCCATTTGCTTTGCTTTTTCAACGGCTTCTTCTATACCGCCGACCATATAAAATGCGCGTTCGGGAAGATCATCATGCTTGCCTTCGCAAATTTCCTTGAACCCCCTTACCGTATCGGCAATTTTAACGTATTTGCCTTTCATTCCTGTAAAGGTTTCAGCTACATGGAATGGCTGAGATAAAAATCTCTGGATCTTTCTTGCCCTTGAAACAGTAACTTTATCTTCATCGGACAATTCTTCTATGCCGAGGATCGCAATGATATCCTGAAGCTCCTTATATTTCTGAAGAATCTGCTGAGCTTTACGGGAAACCAGATAATGCTCTTCGCCGATATAAGAGGCATCCAGAATTCTTGACGTTGAATCGAGCGGGTCAACAGCAGGATAAATTCCAAGTTCCGCAATCTGTCGCGACAAAACAACAGTGCCGTCCAGATGAGCAAAAGTCGTAGCAGGGGCAGGGTTGGTCATATCGTCTGCAGGAGCATAAACGCATTGCACAGCTGTTATTGATCCCTTGTCTGTAGAAGTAATACGTTCCTGAAGTTCGCCAAGGTCAACGGCAAGAGTGGGTTGATAACCGACGGCAGACGGCATACGTCCAAGCAGAGCGGAAACTTCAGAGCCGGCCTGGGTAAACCTGAATATATTATCAATAAAAATAAGGACATCCTGCCCTTCAATATCACGATAGTATTCGGCGGCAGTTAAAGCGGACAGCGCAACTCTGGCTCGTGCTCCCGGAGGTTCGGTCATCTGGCCATATATCAGAGCTGCTTTAGAAAGAACGCCGGAAACCTTCATTTCATGGTACAGGTCATTTCCTTCACGCGTCCTTTCGCCGACTCCTGCAAATACGGAAATACCACCGTGCTGCATGGCTATATTATTAATCATCTCCATCATGATAACTGTTTTACCGACTCCGGCGCCTCCGAACATTCCCATTTTTCCGCCTCTCGGGAACGGTACCAGCAGGTCGATAACTTTTACACCTGTCTCAAGAACACGAACAGTTGTATCCTGTTCCGTAAATTTGGGCGCTTCACGGTGAATCGGCATCATTTTTTCATGGCTTACCGGCCCAAGCCCATCGACCGGACGTCCGACAACATTCAATACCCTTCCAAGTCCGGCCGGACCAACCGGCATCATAATCGGTTTTCCCGTATCCTTGACTGACATGCCTCTTACCAATCCATCCGTTACATCCATTGCGATTGACCGAACGACATTGTCGCCAAGATGCTGGGCAACTTCCACCACAAGATTATCCTGCTCATTGTTTATGGCAGGATTGCTGATCAGAAGTGCGGTAAGGATATTTGGAAGCTTTCCTTCTTCAAACTCCACGTCAACAACAGGCCCCATAACCTGCTTTATTTTACCTATGTTCTCTCCCATCTATAAACCTCCTATCAAACCGAATGCGGTATTTTCAATTCTTAGGAGCCGTTACGAAATAACCATTACATTCCCAACCATTTCGTTACGGCTCCTTATGCCGGTCGCGGCATTTCAATGTTACAGTTATTTTTGAACGCCAGCTTACCCTTTAAGCGCCTCCGCTCCACCTACAATATCCATAAGATCAGCGGTGATGGAAGCCTGCCGGGCCTTGTTGTATGACAGAGTAAGACTATCGATCATATCGTTACAAGCCTTGGTTGCATTGTTCATCGCGGCCATTCTCGCAGCATGCTCGCTTGTTGATGTCTCCAAAAGAGCGCTGTAATCTGAACATAAACATTTTTTGGAAGCATGTCATTAAGAAGCTCGGAAGGTGTCGGCTCGCATATATGCTCCGGAAGATATTGCTTCTCGGCATTCTCACTCTTTCCGGATGCTTCAAGAGGCGGTATCGGAAGAAGCTGCTTAATTACCGGAATCTGCTTTGCCGTACTTTTAAATTCGGAATATATCACATAAACTTCATCATATTTCCCATTTAAAAATCCGTCTATCAGCTTTTTCCCGGCATTAACGGAAACATTAAACCCGAACCTTCCTCCAACAACCCCAAGATATTCACTTACGATCTCAAAATTGTTTTTACGGCTCCAGTCACGCCCTTTTTTACCGAAGTTTGTAAAAGAAACTTTGATATCCGAACCGGATTTTTCTTTGACTAAAGATTCCGCTTTCAAAATCAGGTTAGAATTAAACCCACCGCACAGACCTCTGTCTGAAGTGCAAAGAACTATGTTTATTTTTGAAATCTTCTCATGCGTGGTCAGCAATGGAGTTGCCGCGCTTCCGCCCCGTTCGGCAAGACTGCCGAGTACTTCAGCAAATTTGCCTGCATAAGGCCTGAAACCGGTCATACTGGTCTGTGCGCCTCTGAGTTTGGAAGCGGCCACCATGTTCATGGCTTTTGTGATCTGCTTGGTCTTCTTTACCGCGCCTATTTTTGTTTTGACATCTTTTAACGTTGCCATTCAACTCAACCCTTATACATCTTAAAATTCAGATTACTATAAAAAGACCGGGCCGATATTATTTTATCGTATCCTTGAATTCTTCATCATAAGCGTTCAAGGCATCCGTCATCAGCTTGTCCAGCTCATCACTGATGATTTTCTTCTCGGCAAGTTCTTTAAATATTTGAGGGTATCTTTCAGAAATAAATGAAAAAAGACCGGCCTCATATTTAGCAAGAACATTGACCGGATACTTATCGAGGAAGCCCCTTGTTCCGGCGTAAAGAATTGTAACCTGCTTCTCCATTGGAAGTGGCTTGTACTGAGGCTGCTTCAAAATCTCAACCAGCCGCGCGCCGCGTGTAAGCTGTCTTTGAGTTGACTTGTCAAGATCGCTTCCGAAAGCCGCAAAGGCTTCGAGTTCGCGGTACTGGGCAAGATCGAGCCGCAGACTGCCTGCGACCTGCTTCATGGCTTTAACCTGAGCCGCCCCGCCAACCCTGGAAACTGAAAGGCCGACATTGATTGCAGGCCTGACACCCGCAAAGAAAAGGCTGGGTTCAAGATAAATCTGCCCGTCTGTAATTGAGATAACATTTGTCGGAATATATGCGGAAACGTCACCTGCCTGAGTCTCAATAATCGGAAGGGCGGTAAGCGAGCCCGCGCCAAGCTCATCATTCAGTTTTGCGGAACGCTCAAGAAGTCGGGAATGATTATAAAAAATATCACCGGGATAGGCTTCACGACCGGGCGGGCGCCTCAAAAGAAGAGATACCTGACGATAAGCGGCTGCCTGTTTTGAAAGGTCGTCATAAATGATTAGAGAATGCTGACCCTTATCACGGAAATATTCTCCCATGGCGCATCCGGCATAGGGAGCGACATACTGAAGTGTAGCAGGATCACTTGCGCATGCCGCTACAACCGTAGTATATTCCATTGCTCCGTATTTTTCGAGAACGGCAACAACCTGGGCAACTGTTGATTTCTTCTGACCGCATGCGACATAAATGCAATAAACACCCTGCCCTTTCTGGCTTAGGATTGAATCTATCGCAATCGCAGTCTTCCCTATCTGGCGGTCACCGATAATAAGTTCACGTTGCCCCCGGCCTACCGGAGTCATCGCATCGATGGCTTTAAGTCCGGTCAGCATCGACTCGTGAACGCTTTTTCTCGCGATAACGCCGGGTGCGACCATTTCAACCCTTCTGAACTCTTTTGCGTCAACCGGGCCTTTTCCGTCTATCGGATCTCCGACGGCAGAGACAACACGCCCTAAAACCGCCTCACCAACAGGAACCTGGGCAATACGTCCTGTGCGTTTAACAACATCACCCTCTTTTATGTGGGTGACTTCACCCATAACGGCAATACCCACATTGTCTTCTTCAAGGTTAAGCACAAGGCCTAAAATTCCGCCTGGGAATTCAACAAGCTCCAAAGCCATGACTTTCTCAAGTCCATAAACCCTGGCGATACCATCACCAACAGACAAGACAACTCCCGTTTCGCTCAGCTCAACTTTCTTGTCATAATCCGCAATCTGACCTTTAATTATCTGACTTATTTCTTCAGCTCTTAATTCCATTATAC
>CAYVMK010000225.1:0-4429 GCA_964452445.1 uncultured Desulfonema sp.
AATAGACAACCGGTGGAATTTATTCAATCAAAATTTCAAATATCTTTGGCTAGAATTCATTACTGAAAGAATAAATCTCGCAACAGCTTTTTTTTGATGCACACGAATTACAGCCAATGGTGACCAAATATTAAATTCCTCATCGGTTTCAACAATCGCTATATTTCTAGTTGTCGCCCCTGATTTAATCATATAAATATCATTGCGCTTAGGATGGTATTTCAAACTGTATCTTCTATGATCAAATTTTGAGATAAACCCTCTTTTTCTTTCAAAATCAATTTTATTGTTCCGGATTACTTCAGCCGAGACAAACGGCACGCCTTCATCAAGAATTTCGGGCGTCTCATGCGGACCATCTGTAACTGGTGTGGCCACTATTCTTTTTATTGGTGAAACCATCCAATGCTCCGGCACCTCGCCTATCCATTCCACGCCGGAGGGTTTCATCTTGACCGAAGCATCCAGCCCCTTGGTGACCGCGCGGGAGATGAGCGCTGTGCGTTTTTCCTTGAGCAGTTCCACCAGTTTTTTCTTTTTTCCGACGAGGGTATCTATACGCCCCGTCTCGCGATCGAGAAAGGCGGCAATGGCTTGTTGTTCGGGAAGTGGGGGAAGAAAGGCAAGGGAGATTGCCCATAAATTCCCAACTCGCACGAGGCATTTTAGAGCCGAAGGTTGAACCATCTATAATATCGATGTAATCCTCAGAACGAAGGATGAACGCCGCATAATCTGGATAAATGTTTTGTAATGGTCGTAAAACAAAGAAGTCTCCGACGGCTTCGCCGTCTTTGCTGGCCTTCAAAACCTTGGCTAAATATGGCCTCAATTTTCCAAATAGAATATCGTCTTTTTTGAATGCAATACCTTCCCCTTCAAATTCCGATTCGGTTTCAACAAATCGACCAGTCCAACTTTCGATATTCTCAAGGGCAACAGGATTTTGTCTTCTGTCCGTTTTGGTGGTTAAGTGTTGGCAGGAATATTTAAGTTTTTTCACCCCCCAATGCTCCGGCACATCCCCCAGCCATTCCACACCGCTGTTTTTATACTCCGGATAGGGTTTATTTTTCATCGTCAGCTTCCTCACCCTGCACTGTCAGCAAATGGAAAAGCGCTGTGTTGATGTAGTAATTGGAACGTCCGATTCTTTCTTTTTTCAAAAAGCCTTCATCGCTCAGGGTATCCAGATATTTTGTGGCGGTCAGACGGGAAACCCTCAGGTCTTTCTCAAGAAATTCGATTTTGGTATAGGGGTGAAAGAAAAGGTTGTTGATCAAGTCCTGGCTGTAAAATTTGTGTCTCTCCCGGATACGATGCTTGTAATCCATGAGCGCGGAACCGATTGACCGCACTATGCCGATGGTCTGCCGCGATGTCTGCTCCACTGCCTCAAGCATGTACAGAATCCAGGATTCCCAGTCTCCCGAATCGCGCACAGCCTGGAGTAGACGGTAATAGTCGCTTTTTTTCCTCACAATGTAGCGGCTGAGGTACAGCACCGGTATGTTCAGCAATTCCTTTTGCACCAGATACAACACATTGATGATTCGACCGGTTCTCCCGTTTCCATCGTAAAAGGGATGGATGCTTTCAAACTGATAATGGATCATGGCCATTTTGACCAGCGGATCGGCATTACAAAAAAGATCATCGTTGATGAAGCGTTCAAGGTTGTCCATCAAACGCAAGACGTCATCGGGGTTTTGCGGGGGCGTATAGACTGTCTCGCCGGTCAGCTCGTTTTTCAGCTCGGTGCCGGGCAACTTACGAAAACCGGCCTTGTTCTTTTCAAGTTCTGCCTGTATTTCGATAATATGGTTTTTTGTGAGAAGTCGGTGCTTCCTAACCAATTCGAAACCGGTCCGCAGAGCGCTTACATAATTTCTCACTTCCTTGGCGGCGGCGGTGGAGGCGAATTCAGGGAAGAGTTCTTCCTTGAAAAGCTCATCATGGGTGGTGATGATGTTCTCGATAGCCGAACTGTCTTTAGCCTCTTGGATGGACAAGGTATTGATCAGAATACCCTGATTGGGGATCGTGGCCGACACCCCTTTCAGTTCAGCCAGATACCGATGGGCACTGGCTGTTTTCTTCAGTATGGCCTTGGTCTCCAGATCCGCATGGGGAGGAAGGCGATCCAATTCAAACGGCATAAACACCTCCGATATGTATAGAAAACCCCATTTTTTTATACATGTCATGCATCACGTGCATAGAAAACCCTATTTTTTTATACATATTCATTTAAACCCCCTCCGTACTGCCGGTAACTTCCGCCAGAAGCTCCATGATTTCAGACTCAAGACCCTTGATGTCCGATTCGATAGCTTCCAGCGATCTCGGCGGCTCGTAGCGGTAAAAATGGCGGTTGAGCGGAATCTCATAACCGACCTTGGTTTTTTTGTGGTCAATCCAGGCATCCGGCATATGGGGCAGCACTTCGCGCTTGAAATATTCGTCGATGTTTTCCTTGAGCGGGACATTCTCGGTATCGCGCAGGTCGGAGTCAGGCTCAAAATTTCCTTTGGCGTCACGGCAGATTTCGGCAGATTCGTCTTTTTCGCTCAGGGATTCCAGTACTGTTTCTAACTCGGTAGTGGAAAGGCGAACACCGGATTTCTGGTCGGTGGCTTTCAACTCTTTGAGGAAAATAATACGGTCTTTAAAAAGCTTTTCCTTGGTGGCTTTGGCAAGATCGGAGAGCATGGTCTTTATTGCCTTTTGGCGCTTAAGGCCTGCATCAATTTCCTGTTGACGAATGGCTTCATTCTTTTTATCGCTCTCAGCAATCTTGATAAAGACTTTGAGTTCATCCAGCCGGGCTATTCTCTCGCTACTTGCCTGAAAGTTGAGCCGGAGAGGCCGCTCAACGGTAATTTTGTTGTACCCGAAATCGGTATTATCGAAAATTTTGGAAACGATGACCTTTTTTTTGATGCCGTTCATTTCCAGTGTTCGGGTTTCATCGTGCCGGAAGTTCCCATATATTTTACTGATCTCAGCAATCTGCTGGGGCCGATTCTCTTCGCCATCGCCGATCTGGTTACGCTTGTTCCCCAGGCTCTTGCGCATTTTGACATAGAATTCTCTCGCGTCAATGAGCTGGATTTTTCCCTTGCGCCGCTTTTCTTTCCGGTTGGTAATGATCCAGATATAGGTTGAAATGCCTGTATTATAAAAAAGCTGGTCAGGTAATGCGACAATCGCTTCGAGCCAGTCATTTTCAATAATCCACTGGCGGATGTTGGATTCTCCGCTTCCCGCGTCTCCGGTAAAGAGCGGTGATCCATTGAAGACGATGCCGATACGGCTTCCCCCGTCATCGGGAGTCCGCATCTTGGAAATCATGTGCTGGAGGAACAGGAGCGACCCGTCATTGATGCGGGGAAGCCCTGCGCCAAAGCGGCCATCGTAACCGAGCGTTTCGTTCTCATTCACAATTGTTTTCTGCTGTTGTTTCCATTCCACACCGAACGGCGGATTGGCCAGCATGTAATCAAACTTGTCTTTGGGGAAGCCGTCTTTTTCAAAGGTACAATCGGGCTTGATCTTGTCGGAATCTTCTCCCTTGATCAGCATATCCGCCCGGCAGATAGCATAGGCTTCATCGTTCCAGTCTTGCCCGAAAAGATGGGGCTGCGCTTCGGAGTTCAAATTCCTGATATAGCTTTCAGAGACAGAAAGCATTCCTCCGGTTCCGCAGGCCGGGTCATAGATCGTTTTAACGACATGGCTTTTCCGTAAGTCGGTTTCGGGCGATAGAAGCAGATTGACCATCAGCTTGATAACTTCGCGCGGTGTAAAGTGCTCTCCGGCTTCTTCGTTTGCCTGTTCCGCCCCGATCCGTATCAGTTCTTCAAAAACATAGCCCATCTGCATGTTGTCGATTTTTGACGGCGAAAGGTCAATTTCATCGGAAGCGAACTTCTTGATGACATTGAAAAGCAGGTTCTTTTCATTCATCCGGTTGACTTGAATGCCAAAGTCAAACCGTTCAAATATTTGCCGCACATTCGGAGAAAAAGCGTTGATGTAGCTGTTCAGGTTCGGCGCGATCTGGTTGGGGTCGTCGAGCAATTTTTTAAAATTCAGTTTAGAAAGGTTATAGAAGGGAACACCTGTTATGGTGCGCAACTGAGCGCTTACAATATTATCTGACTTTCCTTTCAGTTTGTCGAATTCGACCAGGGCTTTGGCTTTTGAAGGCTCAAGAATGCAATCAAACCGACGTAACACGGTCAAAGGCAGTATGACTTTCCGGTATTCATTTCTTTTATAGGGTCCACGGAGCAAATTACAGATGCTCCATATGAAGCTTGCCATTTGACTATGCGTTTGCACCGACATTAAAAACTCCTGTTCAGCTTCTTAGTGTCCGTTTCGGGGATGGTTGAAACCCCTCGCCTTTAGGCGAAGAAAAGGT
>CAYVMK010000226.1:0-4395 GCA_964452445.1 uncultured Desulfonema sp.
TTCGCTAACACTGCGATTTAACATATTATATAGGTCGTGCAACGTTTCCGTTAAGGATGTCCCGCCAGTTTTTCTGCTTGTGGATTTCGTCAAAAACCACCGGAACAGGCTCGCCCTTGAACCTTTCTTCGACGATATTCTTGAAAAAGAGAGGATTTCTACGGTATTCAAGAATGATAGCGGGATCATCCCAGTTGAAATATGTGTCGCTGCATCCGGCGGAGTCAAGCCAGTCGCGTGCAAGGGTCGTCTTGCCCACCTGCCGGGGACCGGTCAGGAAGATCATCTTGTCTGCGGTCATTTCCGGATCGAAAAGGTATGTTGCAATCAGGCGTTCCATGGCGATAAAATTTCATACTTGTGAAAGAAAATCAAGATTTATTTTCATAGTTGTGGAAAAATATCCGGAAGGAAGAGGGGCTTGTCAGCTATAACGTTCGTGCAGAACGTTCACAACTCTAAATTCATGTCAGCTATATCCTGTTTTCCCTCTGCTGATATCAACCGCGTCACGCAAGAGTTTGTAACGCCAAGATATCGCGCAACATCAGCCTCGGAATAACCCAGCTCCCTGACACCGATCCTCGATATTGCCAACCCGGCATTCACCGCTTCTCTTCTTCGGCTCCCTGATAGAAGCTCACCAATGGAAGTATCATACCCTTCAGATATTTTCTCTGCAAGTGCTTTAATATCTATTTGCTGCCCAGACAGCCTTAAGTTCTTTTTAACAAGATCATCAAGTCCCGATATAACTGCCTTAACAAAATCCCCGTCACCCAGTACCCATTGAGAAGTCTGCGCATACTTGAGGCTATAACCAAAATCTAATTAATCAATTATGGAAACTTTGATGATGAGGATATCACAAATTGTGATATCCTCATCATCTCTTCTCTGGTCTATGCAAACATGAAATCATAATGTTAAGGGCGTTTAATTCAGGGCGATGGAGTGAGACCGGCGCCACTTGCCAAGATACATATTTATCTCAGCATCCCATTTTCTTTCATCCCACGGCAAAACAGGAGCACATAACTTTTTTATCCGCCCGATATGCTCTTCTCCGCCCTCTGGAGTTATCAGGCCGATGCGAACCCTTCTTAAGAGCAGGTCCTCGAGATGCCTTACCGTTTCATTTTTTGCCGCATACCGTATTTCAGCCCAGACGGTATTGGTTCCGGGAATATACGACAGGTCTTCCGGTGAGGAGTCTTTTATAATCTCTCTTGCGCCTTCACCATATCGGCCGATAAGACGCCGCAACAGAAGGGGAGAAATTCTGTCATCTGTAAACACGCCGGGAGATTGCCTAAAAACAGGTTCACGCCCCGCCGGCTTAACGGAAGGCAGAAAAGGCATGGCCGCTTTCAGGGCATCCGCCGCGAGTTTCCTGAATGTGGTCAGCTTTCCGCCGGTTATCGTCACAAGCCCTTTATCAATCCACACGACATGCTCACGGGACTCCTTTGAGGGCGCAAGATGTTTTCTGCTTAAAACCGGCCTTATTCCGGCATAGGATGATAAAACGTCCTTTAACGATATTTCAAGAGAAGGGAAAAAAGTGTTAAGGCCGTCCATCAGGTATGAAATCTCTTCCTGGCTGATAACCGGCTCCAGGGACAGATCGTTTTTATGGTCAACGTCCGTCGTGCCGTATATCACCACGCCTTCCCACGGGATAATAAATATGGGTCTTCTGTCGTAGGGGTGAAAAAAAGCAACAGCTTCGGGAAAAGGAAATGCCCATCCCGGGAATACAAGATGACTTCCCCTTAACGGTCGAAGATGAAGACTTTGGTCGGGAGATGGATGGATCTTTTCCGCCCATGAGCCCGTCGCATTTATTACCGCGCCGGTTAAGATCTGTTTTGTTTCACCCGTTTCGCTCTCCTTTATGACAACTCCGGCTACATCTCCCCGTGCATTCCGGCTTATTTCAATCACACCGGCATAATTTACGGCGCATCCGCCGGACAACAATGCTTCTTTGATTACCCTGAGAACAAGCCTTGCGTCATCAACCTGCGCATCCCGAAAATGAAATCCGCCCTGAAGATTTTCCTGTTTTACGCCGGAAACACGCATTGAAAATTCATTCTGCCCGTAGAACATGTGATCCCTTTGCCGGGACATCTTATCATAAATCCTCAAACCGAGTTCTAAAGCAAGCCTGCCCGGCCTGCGGTCGCTGAAAACCGGCGTCATGAAGCCAAGAGGCTCAACCAGCCCCGGCGCCTCCTTTATGAGTCGCTCACGCTCTCTCACGGAGATATACGTCAGATAGAGGCGACCTTCCTTGAGATAACGCAATCCCCCGTGAACGAGCTTGGAAGAACGGCTCGATGTTCCGGAAGCAAAGTCATTTCTTTCAACAAGAAGAGCCTTCAATCCCATCCGGGCTGCTTCCAGCAAAACACCCGCTCCGGTTATTCCACCTCCAACAACCACAAGATCCCACTTTTCCTGCAAATCGGATATATTCATTAAACATTCTTCTCCCTACGTCTAACGCCTGCTTCCGACTCATGATTCACGCCTAATTTATTGATCTCTTCCTCCCTTTTTTCATCGCCACGAAGGCACAAAGACACAAAAAGGTACTTAGTGACTTTGTGTCTTAGTGGCAAATTTTTCTTTTGCCTCGTGCCTCATACCTTTTCATATCAATTTGCCCGGATTCATGCGCCTGTCGGGATCAACATGGTCAAACACATTCTTTAAAATGCTCATCCCGATCGGCCCTTTTTCGGCATCCATGTATTCTTTATGATCAAAACCAACCCCGTGATGATGGCTGATTGTTCCTCCTGCTTCAATTACTGCAATGCTTGCGGCTTTTTTAAGAATCTGCCACCTTCTTAACGCCTCTTCGGCTGTCTTTGGTATGCGAAAAACAATGGTTGTGTAGATGCTGGAGCCGGTTGGATAAAGATGAGAAAGATGGGTAAAAACATGAACCTTTTCATCATACTCCGCCAGGGCGCCTCTTATCCTTTCTTCAATGGATTTTACGGCAGGAAGAACCTTTCCCCATGTCAGGGCAGTCTCAAACGTATCTACCGCGTAACCCGATTCCCAGAGGCTGTTTCGCAGGTAAGGCATCCGGAACCTGTTTTTCTTCCGCGTTTCACCCATTACTTTTCCCACAGAAACGGCATTGAAACGCTTCAGAATCGCTTTCGCCTCTTTTCTGACGGCTGAAACAAGGCGATTGCCGCCGATAAAACCTATAAGGCACATGCACGCCTCTTTCTCCCTTGCGCCGCGCAGATTCAGGTAAGCGACAAGAAGTTTTGTTTTCGACTCACTCCCTGCAAGCGCCAGACTCGTAAATGTCTCGGCCGGATTGCTTAACCTTACCATTGAAAGGGGCAGCCGGCTTACCGCAAGTTCCCTTACGGCTTCGACACCCGATTCCCATGACGGGAAGAAATACCCGTAAACATCATCCAGCTCAGGCAGGGGAGATATCCTCACAATGGCCTTTGCCAGCACACCCAGCCTTCCTTCAGCCCCGAGAACAAGATGCCGCAGATCAGGCCCGGCTGCCGATGCGGGAAAAGGGGGCAAATTCATGACTCCTTTTGGAGTATGCAGTTCGCCGCCTGCAAAAAGATTCTCTATTTTCCCGTAATGAAGGGACTGCTGGCCGCTTGAACGTGTCATGATCCAGCCTCCGAGGGAAGAATACTCGAAAGACTGCGGAAAATGACCGAGGGTAAATCCTTTTGCTCGCAGCCTTGCCTCTAGTTCCGGACCGAGCACACCCGCTTCAAAGGTTGCAAGCAGGCTTTCCGGATCAATCTCTGTCAACCTGTTAAGCCGCCTTAAAGAAAGGCTCAGCACGGGCCTCCCGGTATCCGGTATTTTAAGATGCCCGGTAACGCTTGTCCCTCCGCCGTAAGGAACAACCGCCATCCCGTGCTTTCCGGCAAATTCCATAAGATCATCAAGTTCTTCAACCGTCGAAGGGAAAGCAACCCCGTCCGGAAATTTGTTCAGAGCGCCGCACCGGAGATCTATCCAGTCGGACATGCTCTGCCCGTGTGCATGGTGGAGCCTTGTTTCCTGATTTACCGACACAAGATCATGCGAAGGCATCTTTGAACCAGGCACGCGTTCCAGAATCTTTTCAAGAGGATAATCCTCCGCCGGACGACCTTCGCCTATCAAGCATTTAAGTATTTCAAGCCCCTTTTCAGGAAGTTTTACATTAACCGAAAGATCACCCCAACCGTTCCAGCGCTTCATTGCCAGACTCCGTCCATATGCGCTCCGCAGTAAGGGCACACGCCTTTTTCAACCTCATTTTTTTTCACATAAAACCCGATTCTTTCGATAAGCATTTTGCCGCAATTGTAACAGAAAGTACTTTCTCCCTCTTCTCCCGGC
>CAYVMK010000227.1:0-4374 GCA_964452445.1 uncultured Desulfonema sp.
AAAATCTATTTCCCAAAAATCTCAAATCCGTTCGCATATGACTTTTTACGAGTCCGTCAAAATTGAAGCTTCTAAATATACTCAAAAATTCCGGTTTTCAATAAAAATAATCACAAATACAATTTGCCGGAAATATTTCAATGTTCCGGTTATTTTTGAACGACGGCTTATGACAGTTCGAAACAGGCTTCTTTAATCAGCTTTCCTATTTCAATTTTCTGCGGACACTTCTGCTCAGCGATGGAAAAATCCAGATTCAGGATCCTCTCTCTTTCCGTAACAGGTATTTTATTAAAAAGCTCTCTTGCCCATCCGGGTTCATTGTAATTCCGGGAGTACATGAGACAGCGCATGAGATTGCCGATAGGCGCCGCTCCGGCATCGGCCGATTCGCATATGCGTGTGCACCCCATGCAGTAAGCGCCCGCTGTTTCGCCAGCATAGCGGTTGAAAAGATCAATATCAACTGAAGAAAGCCTGATCTTGTCCATGGCGGCGGAGGTATTCGACATGAGGATATTGATGCTCGGCATCTGCGAACAAACAGATGCAATGTAAGGATTTTCCCATACGGCCTTGAGTCGTGCCTGTTTGTCCGTGTAACCGTTTTTAATAAATTTTCCCGCCATCCGGAACTCGGTTTCGGAGCTTGTTTTTACCTGGCCGCCGCCCTGCGTCTTCATGGCGGTCAACCCTATTCCGGCTTTTTCGCAGGCTTCAACCGCTCTTTTCATCCTATCCGAATGCATCAATCTGAAATTATAGGTCATCATTATGCCGTCTACCCAGCCGAGACGCGCTGCTCCCATCATACACTCTTCCATATTGCTGTGTGCGCTGAAGCCGAAAAAACGGATCTTTTTGGATGCTTTTGCTTTTTCAACCCATATTTTTGTTTTATTGTCGAGTTCATCGATGCTGCTTATGCCGTGAACAAAATAGAGGTCAACATGGGATGTTTTCATTCTTTCAAGAGAGCGGTAAAGGAGGCTGGTCATTCCGTCGGGGTCCCTTGCATCCGATTTTGTTACGAGAAAAATCTTTTTTCTCTCCTCGGGATATTTTGCAAAGTACATCCCTATCCCCTTTTCGCTGTTTCCGCCTTCGTAGCAATCGGCGGTATCCCAGTAAGTTATGCCCCACTTTACGGCCTGTTTCATAAGAAGCTGGTTTGAAGGTATATCGAACATCCCTCCGAGTCCAAGTATCGGGACATTTTCTCCGGTTTTCCCGAAAGGCCGCTTTGGTACAAGCCCGTCACCCTTGTCCTGAGCAAATTGTTCTGAAATTTTTGCTAAGGAATCAACCGGTGAGAGCACGGTCCCTATTCCTGCAACTCCTGCCGTTTTCAAAAAATCCCTTCGTGAAAAGCCCGTTTTTTCTTTGCTCATCTGTTCACTCCTTTCACTTGAACCCTGACCCTTCGACGCCTTGAATCCTTCAATTGTTCATCTTTTTGTTCTTTGCACTCGAACCCTTGACCCCTCGAATCCTTGAACCCTTTATTATATTATCATCGCCGCCGTTTTGTTTCTTGATTCATTATCGGATGTAACCCGAATCGCCCGTTTTGATCTTACGGGACATTCATGCTCGCAGATTCCGCATCCGGTGCATCTTGCCGGATCGACGAAAGGTTTTTGCAGACGAATATAAATTTGGATAATGCTACCAGGTTGTGGGAGCGGCTTCAGCGGAAGCACACGCGATACGGTGATTATTTTTTCCGAATTTTTTATGATAAGGCGAAGCTTATCGTCTTTGCCCTGCGCCTTGCAAAAATAATCGCCTGTAGATAAAAGCCCCGGTTTAAATCCGGCCTCTTCAAATTCAATATCGTGCGATCCGGAATTTCTCACAACCAGAGGCCTTACGGCAAGGCTGAAAGTCTCCCTTGTTGAAATAGCCTTAGGACTTACAGGGCAGTTTTCCTGGCATACTATGCAGGGTTTATCCATGGCCCAGGGAAGACATCGTCCCTGGTCAACAAAGGCGGTTCCGATTTTTACCGGGCCGGCTGAGGCAAACTTGTTTTTACCTGTCTTTTCGTCAAGGCTCAGCGGACGTATCGCGGAAGTCGGACATATGTGCCCGCAAGCTATGCAGTTTAACTGACAGCCGCTTGTGCCGTTGCGAAAATCAAGCACAGGACTTAAGAATCCCTCGATGCCGGCTTCGCTTATCGCAGGCTGAATTACGTTCGTCGGGCAGATTTTCATGCACTGCCCGCATTTTATGCAGCGGGAAAGAAAGCCAGGCTCGCCAAGAGCTCCCGGAGGTCTTATAATCTGCGGGCTTTGGGTTTTAACCGCGCTTCCGTTTAAACGAAGCAGGGGAACGGCGAGAATGCCCGACAGCAAGGTTGCTGTCAGCCTCCTTTTTGTCAGATCCGGGGATACTATTTCGCCGGAGGCGGATAACTGCGTCCTGTATCCTATAAGATCATGAGGACATGGATGCAGGCAGTTCATACACAGGACGCACTCGCTTATCCGTATCTTTGCGGAAGGACTGCACGCGCCTTCGCAGTCTTTTTCGCACATCAGACAATCCTGGCATTTGTCTTCGGATTTTCCAACCCGCCAGATTGCAAAACGGCCAAGCAATCCGAACAAGGCTCCAAGCGGGCATATAAATCTGCAATAAAATCTCGGGATGTATAAATTCATCAAAACGGCTGTTAAGAATATGGCTCCTGTCAGCCAGGCTCCCTCGTAGAATCGCGGACCGGGCGAAAGAGAAAAAAAAGTTCCGTCTGAAAGCGGTATAAGAAAAAGGTTTACCGACCTGTAAAAAAGCGGAATTGGATCAAGCAGGCCGGTCTGAAGAGATGAATATAAAATGCGGCTAGTTTGAGGCAGCAGGGATAACAGGGCAATAAAGACTGATACAAGAAGAAATGTGATAAGGATGTTTTTCGGCTTTGAAATTATTTCGGAAAGAGAAAGCAGGATAAGAAAAACGGCAAATAACGCAACGGAAATTAAGAACAAAGACAGCCTGGTTTTTAAAAAGCCGGAGATAAAAATAATAAGATCCGGCATGGCGGCGGTCAGAAGAAAAATAAGAAATATATATTTGAGGTTCTGAGCGCTTCTGAAACGGTTGTTTTCCGCTTTGCGGGCAGGGGATTTTTTCCTGTCGGCAATATATCCCGTAAACTGATGGAGGGTTCCGAAAGGGCATAACCATCCGCAGAAGAACCTTCCCAGAAGGATGGTAAGAACAATTGTGACAAGCCCCCATATGAGGCCGGAATATATGGAATGGGTTGCAAGGAGGGCGCCTAATCCGGCAAGGGGGTCGAGCTGGATTATCCAGTTTACCGGCCAACCGCGAAGCTGCCACCATTCGGTTCCGGTGGCGGTTACGGCGCAGAACCAGACTGTTATGATGAAAAAGAAAGCCTGGCCGATTCTTCTTGCTGTAGTTATTTTCATGTAGAGTATCCGCCGGATGCAACAGTGTTATCCGGAAACTGTTTACACCAGAATATCCGGCGACATCAATCACTTTTTTCTTTTGGTGACTATCTTTTATTGCATCTTTTCCGATTTCCGACCCCTTTAAAATTCATTGGCAAACCACACACAATGTGATTCCTTAAGTCCGCATTTCGACATTCCCATCAAGATATTCAAGCGTCTGTTTGACGATTACATGGATGTAATAGTTAAAAGAAGCGTTCATGGCCGATACAATCTTCATGATGCGCCAAACATTCAGCGAGGCCGCCTACTCGATGTTGCACCTGCTGCCGGAAAAGGAGCAGAAGGAGACCTATGGCAAGTTTGTCTATGAATCCGGGAGGGCGGCGTTTGAGATTGGCTACTGGCTATTAGATTCAGTAAATGCGTCAAAAGTTGACGAGTCGAAAGTAACCTGCCCGAATCACGCCCACTGGATTATGGCCGAGCCTGGATGGCAGGATGTCGCAGAGTATATCGGCGGCTGGGCTCACACAACTGCAGGCCGATTGACGTTCTCAGCTTCCTTGACAGGCTTTGAGATCAACGCAGCGGAAAGCTTTCGGAAGGCAAGTTTAAATATTTAAAATATTGAATCCTTGACTTTTAAGGTGATTGTAATTACAATGTGATTACTATTCGGTCAAGGAGGTAACAATAATGAGAGCGCGCGTTGTAAAAATAGGTAATTCCCAAGGAATCCGTATTCCAAAACCACTACTTGATCAAACTGGAATTATGGATGACGTTGAGCTTGAGGTAGAGAAAACTCAAATCATTATTCGCCCCATCTCAAATCCAAGGCCAGGTTGGGATAATGCTTTTAGAACAATGGCCAAAGACGGTAATGACACATTGATAAACGGAAACGAAAACATTTCACATTCTTGGGATGAAGAGGAATGGC
>CAYVMK010000228.1:0-4369 GCA_964452445.1 uncultured Desulfonema sp.
TGTGTTGGGTGTGTTTGGTTGTTGTGGTAAAGTTTGATCAGTGCATTTGAATCAAGGTAGAGATTCATCTCTTATCTCTTTCCGCAATAATATCTTCGGACAGATTCCCTTTTATTTTTTTTGTTAATTTACGCGCTGTTGCAAAAGACATGCTTGTTAAGTCAACTTTGGGTATTAAAACAACTTTGACTTTTGTATTTTCCTTTAAAGGAATTTTATGTAATGTAATCCCGCCGTTTTTAATCGAGGTTTCCGCTATAAACTGCGCCATGTTATTCTCCTTTCAACGGTCAATGTGCAGGCCGATTTCGTGGTTCAATCTGTTAATACTTTGTAATATTTCTGAATGCAAAGCAAGCCGATTTCAGATCTATTATTATTACAGCCTGGGGAAAACCGCCTTATCCTGCTCATTTATCCATTCGGGAAAATAATTGTCCAGAAATTCACACGTAATCTCAATGAGCTGTTCACAATCTTTCTGATCGATTGCAGCAAATCCATGCGCAAGTATTGACTTGTTGCGCTTATTGAGAAGATGCCGCACCGTACTGTCATTTTTTCGGTACCGCCGCATAAAATCTCTGCCCAATGCATCGTTCAGATCTTCCAGAAGCGCGAAAGCTTTCACCATTGAAATATTTTCTATTTCGCCGTTTTCATCAGCCTGCTTGCGGTATTTATCCCTTATGTTTTCCGGCAGAATATTCAATTTGAATTTTGCCGTTTCAATTTTTCTACCGCTCCATCCATAAAGTTTCACCTGGGCCATATATTCAAAAAGCCTGTAAATCCTTGCCTGGGCATCGTCATATTTCCCTTCCTCCATCCGCCTGTATATATTATGCAGCAGATCGACCAGGCGGTGTATTGAATATCTGTTCGCAGCTTCCTGGCTTAAAAGAGTAAAATTGTTCTGAAAGGCATCTTTTACCGGATGATTATTGATCAGACCATCAGCTTTGATTTTCCCAAACAAGTTAGCCGCCTCTTTTAACTTGAACGTGTCCCATAACGCATATCCCTTCGTGAGCATTAATAAAAAATCAACTCTGCCTGTTATTGCCGGATCTTTTATTGTCTCCTTAATGGGTTCAAGCAATGCCTGCGCAGCCTGAAACTGGTGCCGGTTAAAAAGCTTCTGAGCCTCCTTGATTTTATTTTCCGCAAAAATAATAAGAGGATTTATGGGTATGGGCCTTTCTTGCCCGGGAATAACCCTTCCTGTGCTGTCCCTTTTACCGGCAATATAGTTGATTGATCCGACCTCAAGCGCAATTCCTGCTGCAAAAAGCGCAGCCGACATGGCTTTTGTCCCCGAAGTGTAGTCAATGACGATATCTTCCCTTTTGTATCCATCTGCAAAAAGTCCCCGAATAATCCTAACATAATTCAGGTAGATTATTTCGACATCATCGGTCTCTTCAAGAGATTCTATTTTTGTGTTTCCCTTTTCCAAAACGGCTTTGTCAATGCATGGGATTGTCTCTTGTTCGCTCTGCGGCGATGTCAAAAAAAGAACATAATCGGGATTCTCTCTTCTGATTGATAAGGAAATCGCTCCGGCGATATCTTCCCTGTTGCGCCCGGTGCCAACAGTTATAATCATTGCTTTTGCCATAATTTATTTCCTTAAGATAGCTCTCTCGCGAAAAGGTATAAGTTTTTCTCCGGCTTTGCTGTTTTTGAAGACTTTGCCAATGTGGGGTTTAACCTCTCGAGCAAATTCTTTTTTGTCATAAATCTAAGCCCCTCTTTTCTCTTGCAAGCTCATCTGCATCACAGTTGACGCTGGCAGCTCCATATCTTTTGCAATTGAGCAGAAAAGCAACACGAGAACTGCCTGCATGTATAGCAGCCTGACCTACGGATTCTTTCTCCCATTACACCGACCTCGAAATCACCGAATTTTTATAATATTATATCTAAACCACCTTCACTCCGCAATATCTTTTCCGGATCACCACCCCCTTTTATATTTTGACACATCAACCGTATCCTGATAAAATATTTTCAGTAATTGTTAAATATAACAAGGGAGCAATGCAGAAAATGTCGCAACTCATAACCGCCATCTTTGAAAACGGTGTTTTCAGGCCCATGCAGACTGTCGATGTAAGGGAACACGAAAAAGTAACGATAAAAGTGGTCTCTATGTACGACTGGCAAAAACGGTTTGATCGTATAATGAATAAAATTCATGAAAAAACCGCTCTATACAGCTCTGAGGAAATTGAATCCGACATAATTCAGGCTGTAAACGAAGTGCGTGAAGAAAAAAATTGACCGTTAAAGCCGTTATAGATACAAACATATGGATTTCCGCAATATTGAATCCGTTTGGTTTTCCATCAAAATTGCTTCAATCTTTTGAAGAGGGTTTATTTCAACCTGCAATCTCAGAACCGATGTTCCTAGAACTTGCGGAAGTTCTAAACCGTCCACGGATCAAGGATAAATACGGACTCACCATTGATGATATTAAAGAACTTCTTGTGCTTATCGAGGAACATTCCGAACCCGTCCTTCTATCAGGCGATGTAAATATATGCCGTGACAGCAAGGATAACATGGTTATTGAAACAGCTATTAAAGGGTGTGTTGATTATCTTGTTACACGGGATGACGATATTAAACACGATAGAAGGGTTTCTACTTTCCTTCATCAATACAGCATATCGGTTCTTTCTGTCGCAAAATTCTTAGCTGTTATAAAGAAGTAGTACCCCCTGTTTTTCCCATTATGCCAACCTCTATATTTTCAACCTATTCGATACGATAGGCTTCTTAACTCCGCAATATCATTTCCGGACTCCCGATTACCCATCCCCCGACAATGAACTCCGGTAAACTTCAGCCGAGAAACGACTTAAGTTTTTCTCCGGCTCTGCTGTTTTTGAAGGCTATGTCCATGTGAGCTTTGACGGCGCAGAAGCAAGTAAAAAATTTTATCGGTTTCTGGCTTTAATAAACTTCCAGTTCCTCGTAGAGGTCAGTGACAGTTCTCTTTTTTATCGCCCCTTTTTTGAGGTTGGTTTCCGCCTGTTTCGCGCGTCGGAAAAGAGCGTCGCGTTTGGCTTCAATGAGCTGTCTTTTCATTATATCAACCGTATAGCACTTATCTTCCAGAGACAAATAGCTGAACTCATCAATAATTATGCTTAAACCGGTTGCAGTCATGATTTATCAATTTGTTCCCGAATGGAAACTATTTGAATATCTGGGAATGTGTGCCTGCTCTGGTTAACCTGATAATATCGTCTTCAACGCAATACACAATCAACAGATCTCCGCCAATATGAAATTCCTTAAAACCCGAATAATTTCCTATCAGTTCATGGTCCCTTGCTTCGATGGGCAATTCTTTTTCATCTAATAATAAGGATAGATATTTAATATATTTAGCATATTGACTATCAGCCATTTGAAGTTTCTGATAATCTTTTTTAAAGGTTTTTGTCCTGAACAGTTTCATAAGGGCTATTTCTTAAAATCAGCAATGGAAACGAAATCTCCTTTTAGCTTTTTTGCCTCATCCATTGCAGTCAGCGTTTCATCATTTGGAATTTTAACTTCAAACGGAAGACCTTTATGGCAAATGATCATATTATTGAATATACCGACCGCCTGTGAATAGGTTAAGCCCAAATATTCTAATATTTGTTTTGCTTGGATATAATTTTTTTCATCTATTCTTACAGTTGTTTGTGTTTTCATACATGATATCTCCGATCAAATTTTTTTATGTCAAGAATGTATCCCATTTGGGATATCATGTCAAATTCATAATCTCAGAAAAGGCATGAGTTTTTTTTGGCTTTGCTATCTTTGAATGCTTTGCCCATGTGGGCCTTGACGGCGCAGAAGCAAGTAAAAAATTTTATCGGTTTCTGGCTTTAATAAACTTCCAGTTCCTCGTAGAGGTCAGTGACAGTTCTCTTTTTTATCGCCCCTTTTTTGAGGTTGGTTTCCGCCTGTTTCGCGCGTCGGAAAAGAGCGTCGCGTTTGGCTTCAATGAGCTGTCTTTTCATTATATCAACCGTATAGCACTTATCTTCCAGAGACAAATAGCTGAACTCATCAATAATTTTATTTAAACCTGCTATTGTCATGATTTATTAATCTCCCGATAGATATTTATGATTTCCCTTATTTTCCTCTTTAACCGCAAATTAGTCAAGATACCGGCCAAGTTTTTCCTCGGCCTTGCTCTTTTTGAAGACTTTGCCCATATGGGCTTTTATCGCTTGAGCAAAAGCTTTTTTGTCATCTTCGGATTCAAGTTTTTTAAGAGCTTCGTCAATTTTAGGTCCAATTTTACCCGCAGCACTTGGATTTAAATTTTTAATTTCTGAAATGAATTTATCAA
>CAYVMK010000229.1:0-4367 GCA_964452445.1 uncultured Desulfonema sp.
GAAGTCCGTTGCTCTATCCAGCTGAGCTACAGGCGCGTGTGACATCCTGCTATCATACCCCTTTTTATATGTCCATAAAAAAAAGAGACAGCTTTGTAAAAAGCCACTCTGCTGTGTTGCGCTTCATCTTTCGTCATTGCAGCGTACTTCAACGTACGCTTCATTCCTCAAGATTTGCGCGCCTTGCATAATGAGCTTTTTACTTTGCCGTCTCAAATGGTAATGATATCACGAAGAGTGAGAAAGGCGCTGATTTAATGCCAAAAGAAAATAAAAATAAAGAGAAGGGCGCTGAAAAGTCGCTTGTTAAATACGATCCTCTGCAGCGTTACCTTGTGGAAATAAGCAAGCATAAGCTGCTTTCAAGGGATAGGGAGCATGATCTCGCCGTAAAGATCTTTGAGCATGACGACAGGGAAGCCGCATATGAAATGGTTACTTCAAACCTCCGGCTGGTTGTGAAGATAGCCCTTGAATTCCAGAGAGTCTGGATGCAGAACCTCCTGGATCTCATACAGGAAGGCAATATCGGGCTCATGCAGGCTGTCAGAAAATTCGATCCGTATAAAAACGTAAAATTTTCATATTACGCATCTTTCTGGATCAAGGCATACATTTTGAAATTCATAATGGATAACTGGCGTCTTGTGAAAATCGGGACTACGCAGGGGCAGAGAAAGCTTTTTTTTAAACTTAAGAAGGAAAAACAGAGCCTTATTGAACAGGGCTTTGACCCGAAACCGAAGTTTTTATCCGAAAGGCTGGGAGTTACAGAGAAAGAAATCGTTGATATGGATCAGAGGCTTGACGGGTGGGATGTTTCCCTCGATGCTCCGCTGACTGGTGATTCGGATTCTGAAAAGATTGAATTCATCAGCTATGATTCGGAATCAGCCGAAGAGCAGGTTTCAAAAAAACAGATGGATAACCTGATTCACGGCAAGATAAAAGACTTCAGAAAACTGATGACAAAGAGGGAAAATGAAATATTCGACCTTCGCATATTTTCAGACAGTCCTGCCACCCTTCAGGAAATCGGCGACCGTTACGGCATATCAAGAGAGCGTGTGCGCCAGGTTGAAAAGAATATTATTACGAAGATGAGAGAGTTCATCAGGGAAGAACTGCCGGACTTTGCCTCATACATCGACAAGTAAATAAGGAAATATTTGAAATGGCATTCAAATCAGCAAGGTTTATCTCAGTCGCTTTTCTCCTGTTGTTTTTGCAGGGATGTTCTTTTTCTTTTCTGAATCATTTTACCGGCGGGGAAAATAATACCGGAGCATCTTTCCCGGAGAACAGCTACTTTTATTTTACCGAATCCCAGATTTTAAAAAACAGGGGAGATGTCAACAAGGCTGTGGAATATATGGAGAGTGCGGTTGCGCTCGATCCGGAATCCGTATTCCTGAAAGGAGAGCTTGTCAATCTTTACCTGCAGAGAAAAGAGAATGACAAGGCTCTGGCTGTAGTTGAGGAGGTGCTTAGGAAGGATCCCGAGAACATTGGCGCTCTTATTCTGTTCGGGAGGATAAAGCATTCCCTCAGAAAAGTTGATGATGCGAGGAAGGCGTATGAAAAGATAATCGCGGAGAGCCCAAAACAGCAGAACATATATTTGCTCCTTGGGAGCCTTTACGTGGAGGAGGGGGATTTTGATAAGGCTGTCTCGGTTTTTGAAAAACTCGTAAAGAATTTTCCGGATTATTATCTCGGATATTTCTATCTCGGAAAAATCAACGCCCAGAAAGGCAATCCCGCTGAAGCCGAAAAAAATTACAGGAAGGCGATTGGATTAAAGCCCAATCTGGATGAGTCGAGGTATGAGCTGATAAACCTTTATAAGATCAGCGGCGAGAGGGATAAAATAATACCGATATTAAATGAAATATTAAAAAAGAACCCGGAGAATATAAGGGCCGCTCTCGAACTCGGATATTTTTATAAAAAGAACAATATGCCGCAGGATGGAGAGAAAATTTTGCGGAAACTTGGCGCAAGAAGCCTTTCCGAGTTTGATGTTGTGGTCAATGTAATTCAGTTTTATCTGGATCAGAGGAGATATTACGATACGGTACTGATTCTGGAAGATATGCTGAAAGGGGCGCCTGAAAGTTCGGATTTGAATCATATTGCAGGGCTTTCCTTTTTTGCATTGAAAAATGAGGATACGGCCCTTTCGCATTTTCTTAAGGTGAAAAGCGATTCCAGGTTCTATTCGGATGCGGCAGTCCATGTTTCTCTTATTTACCAGAGCAAGGGAATGCTGAAAGAAGCGATTATATTTATCAGGGATGTGATTGAAAGGGAGCCGGATAATCCGGAATTTCTGTTCTATCTCGGCTTGTTCCATGAGGAGCTGGAGGAGTATGAAAATGCCGAGAAAGCCCTGTTGAAGGCTATAGAAATTGATAAGGATGATTCCAGGTTGTATTTCCGCCTTGGGGTTGTTTATGACAAATGGGGCAAAAAGGAGAAAACTCTTGAACAGATGAAAACGGTTATCCGGATAGATCCCAAAAACGCAAATGCCCTGAATTATCTCGGTTATACCTATGCTGAAATGGGAGAAAATCTTGAAGAGGCGGAAAAGCTGATTACGGAGGCTTTGAAATATAAACCGGACGACGGGTATATAACAGACAGCCTCGGATGGGTATATTTCAAAAAGGGTCTTTATGATAAAGCTCTGGAGGCATTGAAAAAAGCGGCAAGTCTTGTTCCTGAAGATCCGGTTATTCTCGAACATCTCGGGGATGCCTACATGAAGATGAAAGACGGTGAAAATGCCCTGGAAGCATACATCCGTTCGCTCCGTTATAAGAAAGAGGATCAGGATGTCATAAAAACAAAGATTCGGGAAATCACAGGGGAAGGGCGCTGATATGATATGAAGAGCCCCGTTCGTATTTTCCTTCTACTGTGTTCAGTTCTGTATATCTCGTCCTGTGCCGGCCTTTCGGATAAAATAACAATAAATATTTTTGGCGCTGTCCAAACCCCTGATTCCTGCGAACCGGAGGCGGAGCGACTTTTATCTGCGCTCAAGGATAAAAACCGGAACATAAAAACATTTAAAGGTACCGGGCGCATGACTTTTTCGGGCAAAAACAGGGGTCTCATTTCGGCGGATATTGCATGGGTTGCGGAGGATAAGAATAAAATTTCTCTGGCATTGCGCGATATTCTGGGGCGGCCCCTCGCAAGCCTTGCTGCCGACGGGGAATGGATCTATTTTGTTTCACATGCCGATAACACATTTTATAAAAAACATTCGGATAATGCCGGCCTGGAAGGCTTTATCTCTGTGCCGGTCAAGATAAAAGATGTTATTCTGCTTCTGTCCGGAAGAGCGCCTGTTTATGAATTCGATTCGGCGGTTGTTGCCGGCGCTGAAAACGGAAGGCGCATTCTTGTTTTAAAGAAAAAATGGTCCGGAGTCGCCGAGAAAATATATTTCGGCAGGGATTGTCAGGATGTGGCAGAAGTTGAGATATTCGGCACGGGAGGAGATCTCCTTTACAGGGCGACTTTTGAAGGGGAAAAGAAGGCAGAAGAATATCATATTCCCGCAAGACTTGTCGTTTCAAATGATGCCGGTGATTATATGCGGCTCGATATAGAGAGGTTCTGGGCGGATGTGCCGGTATCCCGGTCGGCTTTTGTATTGAATCCTCCGGAGAAGAATGGTGATTAATGCCTGTTATTGCTTTGGAATCAAGGCTTAAAGATTGCAAAAATGTCGTTACTCTGGGCGTCAAACCCAATTTTTCCGACTATTCTCCTGATGAAGCCGCTCTTATAAGAGAGGCCGGAAAAATATACTATCCTTCCACTTTTTATTCCGATCTCTTTGATTCAGTGAATAAAAAGACATTTCCGAGTCGGCATACATATAAATACGTTCAGGACAAGATAAAACAGACGGCCCTTTTTCAGCTCGCGGGCATTCCTCATCCGGTTACAAGGTCTTTTTTCGGAACAGGGCAGAAAAAAAACATTTTAAAATATTTCAAATTTCCTTTTATCGGCAAGATTCCGAGAGGGTCGTCAATGGGAAGAGGCGTTTTTCTTATCGGAAATAAAGATGAGCTTGAAGAGTACTGCCTGCTGACAAAAACCGCTTACATTCAGGAATATCTCCCCGTCGGCCGTGATCTGCGTGTCGTCGTTATCGGAAGGAAAGCGGTTCACGCATACTGGCGCATCGCAGGAGATGGTGAATTCAAGTGTAATGTTGCGGCAGGTGGAAAAATAAAGCTTGATTCGGTCCCGCAGAGCGCTGTTGATCTTGCCGTTTGTACGGCTTTTTCATGCGGATGGGATGATGTCGGGATTGATATATGCGAATATAACGGGAAGCT
>CAYVMK010000230.1:0-4357 GCA_964452445.1 uncultured Desulfonema sp.
ATCTTGCTCCGGGATGATCCCGCCGAAAATCACCTTTACATTGTCCAAATTATTATTTCTCAAAGCCCCCATCAGGTCATCAGCAATTAGTATCTGCCCTCCGTCTAAAATACTGATTCCAATATAGTCCACATCTTCTTGGACAGCCGCGCTAACAACACTTTCCACCGTTTGAAAAAGGCCCAAA
Source organism: uncultured Desulfonema sp. (assembly GCA_964452445.1). Classification (GTDB taxonomy): domain Bacteria; phylum Desulfobacterota; class Desulfobacteria; order Desulfobacterales; family RPRI01; genus RPRI01. The sequence goes on from CAYVMK010000230.1 coordinate 188, forward strand.
TAAACCACTTCAAAACCTGCATCCCTCATTTTTCTTGCTAATATTTTTACGCCCCTGTCGTGGCCGTCCAGACCAATCTTTGACAACAAGACCCTCTTTTTTCTTTTCATTGCTATTCCTCCATTCGAAAATCAGGCTGCCAGAATATTTTGAGGTTTATGTACTCCGAACACCTCTTTTAGCGCTTCCATCATTTCACCCATGGTAGCCCCTGCCTTGGCCGCGTCAATGTAAAGGGGCATAAGGGAACCGTTGCTGGAAGCTGTCTGTTTCAAATGCTCTAAGAGCTTATTCACTTCCCTGTTGTCTCTATTCTCACGTAATTTTCGGAGCCTTTCTGACGCAATCTCTCTAACCTTCGGATTGTATTCAAACGGAGACACTGAAACATCTTCTTCTTCCACATACTCGTTCACACCAACAATAATTCTCTTTTTCTCTTCTATTTCGTTCTGGTATTTCAATGCCGAAGCAGCTACTTCCCTTTCAATGAAGCCATTTTCAAGCGCCACGAGGTATCCGCCCATCTCTTCTATTTTTGTGAGATATCCACGTATCCGCTTTTCCATCTCGGCAGTAATATATTCAACAAAATAGGAGCCCCCCAGTGGGTCGGCAACATTGGTTAATCCGGATTCATGTTCGATGATCTTCTGTGCCTTTAAGGCCACTCGAACCGCCTTTTCAGTGGGCAGGGAGATGGCTTCATCGTATGAATCTGTGGACATACTTTGCACACCGGACATCACCGCGCCGAGCGCCTGTATGGCAACCCGAGAAATATTATTCATCGGTTCCTGTGCCGTAAGGGTGCATCCTGATGTTTGAAGATGTATCTTCATCCAGCACGATTTGATGTTTTTAGCATTGAACCTTTTTTTTATGAGGCTGGCCCATATCTTTCTGCCTGCACGTATCTTGGCAACTTCCTCGAAGAAATCGTTGTGAAATCCGAGGAAAAAATTGAACCTCGGCACAACATCATCCACGGCTGCACCCATTGCCTGGCACGTCTGGATGACCTCAATGGTGGGAGCAATAGCGAAGGCCATCTCCTGTGCTGCGGTGGCTCCCCCTTCCCGAATATCGTAGCCGTTCACGCTGTAGGTATTGAAATTGGGGACCTCTCTGGCTGCCCATGTAATGCAATCCGCAGCAACTCTCAAGGCATGTTTCGGGGGGAAGGTAATGGTCGTGCCCGTATAATAACGGCGCCACGGGCTGTTGCAGACAATCCCGCGAAGCTTATTTCTCGGTACCCCCATTTTATCAGCGAGGGCCACATATATGGCTAAAATAATAGGCCCTGGTGTATCGATAATAAGCCCCACATTGAGCCTGTCCAACGCAAAGCCGGCAAACAGCTTTTCAGCATCCTCAATAGTATTGATAAAGATGCCGCCTGTTCCCACTTCGTACTTGGAAAGCGGGTGATCGCAGTCGAATCCATTCTGGCAGGGGTTATCAAAGGCAAAATTGATGGAATCCATACCGCCATAACCAGAGGCCCCCCTTTTTCTCAAATATTTCTGTCGTTCATTTGCTTCCTCGGGAAGGCCGTAACCGCTGATCATGGAGTTTTGCCATACAAATTTTCTGTATCCCGCAGGGAAGATGCCTCTCACAAAGGGATACTGCCCTGGGTTACCGCGCTCCCCGGCATAATGAATATCCGCCACATCCTCAGGTCCGTAAAATGCCTTGAGCGGTACTTCCGAAGAGGTAAATCTCATTTCATGAGATATTTTTTCACCATTGCCCATTTATCATCTCCCGTACATTGCATGCTATGTCCAATCTCCGCGAAATATCTATTCTTCAGGACCAAACCATACTCGAAGGGATGCTTTCCGGCACGATAGCGTATATTCTGGTTTCTTCACTCATAGTCTTTTTCAGTAAACCATGTCTTACTTCTGCAAATTCTCCCAAATCATCGAATATCCCTGCCCGCGGCCCACGCACATGGTAACAAGGCCGTATCTGGCTTCAGGGTTTTCTTTGAAGAGCCCCGCCAGGAAAGCCACCAGACGAGGGCCTGACGATGCGAGGGGATGACCGTAAGCAATTGAACCGCCCCATCTGTTTACTCTGGGATCGTCCCGTTTCATCCCCAGACGGTCGAGACACCAGAGGGACTGAACGGCAAATGCCTCATTCATTTCAATGATGTCTATATCGTCCATAGAAAGGCCGGCTTTTTTCAGTGCCTTTTTAGTAGCAGGTACGGGTGCTGTACCCATAATCGTTGGGTCCACCGCAGCCACGGCCGTGGAAATCCACCGCATTTTGGGTTTGAGTCCCGATTCCAATGCCTTTTTTCGGCTCATCAACAACACGGCAGCAGCGCCGTCGTTAAGGCCTGAGGCATTGCCGGCCGTCACCCGCCCGTTTTTTTCTCTAAAGGGCGTCTTCAAGTTGCTCAGCCCTTCCATCGTGGTTTCGGGCCTTGGCTGCTGATCTCTGTCTGCAATCATCCCTGTGCCATCTGCCAGTTCAACCTCGATCGGGATAATCATATCCTTCATTTTGCCGGCCTTTATTGCGGCATCAGCCTTCCGTTGCGATTCCAGGGCATACCTGTCTGCCATCTCCCTGGTAAATTCGGGAAACCTGTCATGAATATTTTCGGCAGTAAGCCCCATATTGAATGCAGATGGGCCTCCCATCACCTCTTCAGCCCTGGGGTGAGGATCGCGCATAAATCCCATAGGCAGGTGCCCCATATGTTCCACGCCGCCCGCGATCAGGCAATCCGCCATGCACGATGCGATATAGGCTGTACCATATCCGATACCAGTAAGACCTCCTGCACACATACGGTCTATGGAACAACCGGGGATATCGTAGCCCCAGTCAGCCAGCATGGTTACTACCCGTCCGATGGTCCCTCCTTGTTCTTTCATTTGATTGGTAACACCCCAGAGATTGTCTTCGATCATATCCGGCGTGACTTTCGGATTTCGTTCGATCAAGGCCTTCAACAGGGGAACCACTAAGTCATCAGCCCTGGTCTTCCAGAAGATCCCTTTATCACCGGCCTTACCAAAAGCGGTTCTTACCGCATCAACCACGACCACTTCATTCAGTTCTCTTCCCATAGATTCAAACTCCTTCATAAGTTCAGCTCAAAAACTCCAGCGATTCCCAAGCCGCCGCCGCCACAGATGCACTCCAAGCCATACCTGGCCTTTCTGCGCTGCATTTCGTGAAGCAGGGTCACCAGAACCCGGATTCCGGTACAGGCGATCGGATGCCCCAAGGAAATTCCGGATCCGTTCACATTAACCCTGTCATAATTCTCCGGCGCCAGCCCCATCTGTTGCAAATCCGCCAGAACCTGGGCCGCAAATGCTTCCTGAATTTCAATCAGCTCCATTTGATCCAGACTCAGACCGGCTTTATTCAGGGCGATACGGACTGCTTTGGGAACCGTCTCGTAGGCTTTGCGCGGATCAGCGCCTGCCACACCAAAAGACACCAGCCTGGCCAGAGAGGTCAGTCCCATATCCTTTGCCCGGGATGCCGATGTGACCATGACCGCTGCAGCCCCATCGTTTTCCGAGGAAGAATTGCCCGCGGTGCAGACGCCGCCCCGAACCGGTGTCAGCCGTGCAAGCTTCTCCAGGGTGGTATCAACGCGCGGCCCTTCATCCTGGCTGAAAACAGTGCTTTTCCCCTTGCCCTGGGGTATGGTCACCGGAAGAATTTCCGCATCGAATTTTCCGGCGTTAACCGCTTCACAGGCTTTCTGGTGGCTCTGCAGCGCCCACTGGTCACACGCTTCTCGGGAAATGTTTTCTTCCACGGCTGCTGTCTCGGCCCATGACATCATGGAGGGCAAAATCCCGTACCGGGATTCCGGCTGAGACATCACCCTTGCACGCTGGATCCGGTCATACAGGGGAATGCCCCACATGGAAAGATTCCCCGCTCTGGTAGGATTGCCCCATGATCACCTCATCCACCTGATCCGGTGAAACACCCGCTCGACGACCGCATTCAGAATCCGGGCTGCCAGATCATACGCGGCAATATCCTTCAACGACCCCATATAGCGTCCGACCGGTGTTCTGGCAGCACTGACAATGACGACTTCCGACATCTCTCAATGCTCCTTATTTATTGGCTTTTTCATCATAAACACACACCCCAAACACACCCAACACA
>CAYVMK010000231.1:0-4354 GCA_964452445.1 uncultured Desulfonema sp.
TTTCTGACCATTTTGTTACGGCTCCTTATGCCGGTCACGGCATTTCAATGTTACGATTATTTTTGGCCGACGGCTTGTCAGCCGAAACGGCCGGTTATGTAATCTTCAGTTTGTTTGAGCCGGGGACGTGTAAACAAAGTATCGGTTTCATCCAGTTCAATAAGTTTTCCCATGTAAAAAAAAGCGGTCATATCGGACACTCTTGCGGCCTGCTGCATGTTGTGCGTTACGATAATAATTGTATAATTTTCCTTAAGCTCGCCTATCAGGTCTTCAATCTTCTGAGTAGCTATAGGGTCCAGGGCTGATGCGGGCTCATCCATCAGCAGGATTTCAGGCTCAACGGCAAGGGCTCTTGCTATGCAAAGCCGCTGCTGCTGGCCGCCTGAAAGCCCCAGAGCCGATTCATGTATCCTGTCTTTGATTTCATCCCAGAGAGCAGCTTTTTTAAGACTCTCCTCAACCCGGCTTTCGATAAAAGCCTTGTCCCTTACCCCGTTCACCTTCAGCCCGTAAGCGACGTTTTCAAAAATATTCTTCGGAAAGGGGTTGGGCTTTTGAAAGACCATGCCTATACGGCGACGCAACATGACCACATCTAAAGAAGGGTCATTTATATTGAAATTGTCAAGGATGATTTCACCCTCAACCCGGCTTGCGGGAATAAGATCATTCATCCTGTTCAGGCAGCGTATAAAAGTGCTTTTTCCACAGCCTGAGGGTCCGATAAGCGCCGTAACCTGAGACTTTTTAACATCAAAGGAGATATCATAAAGCGCCTGAGCCCTCCCGTAATAAAAATTCAGATGCCTGACACTCATCTTATAATTTGGGGTCATGGTCATCCTCTTTATTTCATCCTTTTCCGAAGCCTTGCTCTCCATACAATTGCCGTAAGATTCATCCCAAGCACAAGGGCGATAAGCACAAGCGCTGTGCCGTACTGAAGCGGGCGGGTGGCTTCAATATTTGTACCGGCTGTCGCCAGAACATAGATATGATACGGCAGCGCCATGATTTTATCAAACGGCGAGGCTGGGAGATTCGGCGTATAAAAGACCGCCGCAGTAAACATGATCGGCGCCGTTTCTCCGGCCGCCCTGCTCAAACCCAGGATCGCGCCGGTAAGGATTCCCGGGAGGGCGGCAGGAACCACAACCCGGCAGATTGTCTGCCACCGTGTGGCGCCCAGCGCCAGAGATGCTTCCCGATACGTGTTGGGGACGGATTTCAGCGCTTCTTCGGTGGAGCCGATTATGACCGGAAGCGTCAGCGCGGCAAGTGTCAATACTCCGGCAATAATGCTCTCCCCCATCTTCAGCCATATGACAAAAAATGCGAGGCCGAATAAGCCGAAAACAACCGACGGGACGCCTGCAAGGTTGCTTATGCCCAGCCGGATCAACCGCAGCAGTCTTCCGGGGCGGGCATATTCATTCAGATAGATGGCTGAGGCAACCCCGATGGGCAATGCCACGACAATTGCCCCAATACCGAGACAGAGCGTCCCCACAATGCAGGGCAGAATGCCGCCTTTTGTCATGGACTCAAGCGGCGCCTGAGTTAAAAACTCCCAGGTGACGGCTTTCCAGCCTTTCAGTGTGATAAAGACAACGACTACAAGCAATGCAACGCCGTTGACGAGCGCAGCCATTCTGAAAAGCATGAAAAGAAACCGCTGAATGTGTTTTCGGCGACCGTGGACCTTCTCAAAGGAGCGCTCAAGTAAGCTTTTTTCTTCTGTCAAAGCGATGCCTCCCCTGTCTGACGGTATTTATGAGCAACATGATCAGCAATCACGTTAAACAGCATTGTGAACAGAAACAGGACAATGCCGGTTGCAAAAAGCGCGTAATAATGATCTCCGCGAAACGAAGCCTCCGCCATTTCAGCGGCAATACTAGCGGGCATGGGCCGCACCGGGTCAAACAGCGACGCCGGGATCATGGCCGCGCCACCGGCAACCATCAGCACCACCATCGTTTCTCCGATAGCTCTGGACATGCCCAGTATGACAGCCGTGCTGATGCCGGAGATCGAAGCCGGAATAATAACGCGGATCAGAGTTTCCCAGTGAGTTGCTCCCAAGGCCAGTGAACCCTCTTTAAGCGCTACAGGCACGCTGTATATGGCATCCTCGGAAATGCTGCATATTGTCGGGACGGACATGAAGGATAGCATGAGCGCTGCATTGAACAGATTCAACCCCGTCGGAATTCCGAAGGTTTCCTGAAGAAACGGCGCAACTACGACCATTCCGAAAAATCCGATTACAACTGAAGGAAGGGCTGCAAGAAGCTCCACAACCGGTTTTACGATTTCCGCCACCCGTTTATGGGCAAGCTCTGCCAGATAAACGGCTGTCATAACGCCCAGCGGAATTGAAATAACAGCGGAGACCAGCGTTACGGCGATGGAAGCCATAATCAGGGGGAAAATGCCGAAATCCGGCGGGCTTGAAGTCGGGTACCAGTATTTGCCGAAGATGAAGTCGGTTATTGTAACTTTCTTAAAAATCGGTATGCCTTCCATGAATAAAAAGATCATAATCATGAAGAGGATTGCAATTGAAGCCAAAGCCACACTGAAAAAGAAGATGCGCACCGATTTATCGGCTCTTTGGCGGGTGTTTGTCATTGGATTTTCAAAGTCCTCTGATAATTTTTTTGGTTGTAAAAAGACGATGTTCCCCGGGGTTGTGCATGAGTACCGCGGGGAACAATCATCCTGTAATGAAGCCGCGTCGAAGCGAAGCAGATAAACAGCCCTTTAATTCAACGGAATAAAACCTTCTTCCTCCACAAGCTTCTGTCCTTTGCTGCTGATCATATAGTCCATGAATTTTTTGACATCACCTGCCGGTTGAACCGGCGTGTACATATAAAGCGGCCTGCTGACTGGAAACGACTTGTTCAGCGTGGTCTCCTTTGAACCGGTGATGCCGTTGACGGAGAGCATCTTCACGCTGTTATCCATATATCCGAGACCGATATAACCGACGGCATTCGGATTTTTGGAAACCGCCTGAACTATGGCGCCGTTGGAGGCCTGAAGCAGAGCCCCGGGAAAGACCCGTTCCTTTTTCATTACCTTTTCTTCCCAGACTTCATAAGTGCCTGAAGAGGTATCTCTCGAAATGATCACAATCGGTTTATCCGGTCCGCCGAGTTCTTTCCAGTTTTTTATTTCTCCTTTGTACATGGCCTTTAATTGATCCAGCGTTAAGTTTTTAAGCGGATTTGACGGATGTACAACCGGTACGATGCAGTCGAATGCCACGATGAACTCTACCGGATTTGAGCCTTTTGTCTTTGCCTGCTCGATCTCTTCCTTTTTGATGGCGCGTGAAGAATTGGCGATATCTGTAGTTTTGTCGATCAGCGCCTTGATGCCGTTTCCCGAGCCGCCTCCGGATATGGATATCGCCGTATCCGGATGCTCTTTCATATAGGCTTCAGCGACTTTCTGAGCTATCGGAAGCACCGTTGTCGATCCGTTCATCGAGATATTTCCGGCAAAAGCCATGCTTGCTGTAAATATTACCGCCGGAATAATAATGCCGGCAATCCAGTTTCTTTTTTTCATTTTACCCTCCATTCCTGACCGATAAGATTTTTTAATGTGAGTTATTTAAAACTCTCAATGGTTTCTTTACTAAAAAATGAAAATCCGTTTTTCATTCCGGGCCAAGGATAAGAGTGTTATGTTAGAAAATTATTAGGATTTGATTAAAAATTTATTAAAAACCGAAAATTTGTGACTATGCCTGAAAGGGAATATGAATGACGAATCTGCTCCCCTTCCCGGGGGTACTTTCCACGGTGACTTTTGCGGCGTTGGCAATGACGATATGCTTGACAATCGCAAGTCCGAGTCCTGTGCCGCCCAGTTTCCGGCTTCGGGATGCGTCCACACGGTAAAACCGCTCGAATAAACGGGAAAGATGTTCCTGGGCTATGCCGATTCCGTGATCCTGAAAAGATATAACTGCTTCAGAATCTTTTTTCGTTGCTTCTATTTCTATACTGTTTCCGGGTTCGCTGTATTTGATCGCGTTGTCTATAAGATTTACAAATGCCTGTTCCATCAGAGCGGCGTTTACTTTTGCGGAAAGATTTTCATAGCAGGAACATTGAATGCGTATGTTTTTTTCATCCGCCTTTTGCCTGCAGTTTAAAACAGCCGATGACAGTATCGGTAAAACCAGGGAGTCGGCCAAGTCAATTCTTTTATTGTCGGCATTTTGTTCTATGACTGAAAGTTTCATCAGATCTTCCATAACAGCGATCAGCCGGTTTGTGTGATTTTCAATAATTTCCACAAACCGGGCTGCTTCTTCCGGATGATTTAACGC
>CAYVMK010000232.1:0-4353 GCA_964452445.1 uncultured Desulfonema sp.
CCTACGGATCAAAATAATCAGAAAATATCGGTTAATTTATTCCGGAAATCAACAAGAGCATTATAATTGCTGGTTTTGTAAAAAGTAAAATTATTACCACGAAGGTCACGAATCCGCACAGGCGGGAATGAGGAAAAAATATATAATATTCAACTTCAGGTGCGGCCCATCTTTTTCATCGATTCCCTATAGACCCTGTAAAAAAATTCGTGATCGGTAACGCCCCGGCTGAATATCTTTCCGAAGTCTTCCATGTTTTTGGTATTTATAATGATGTTGACGCTTTTTTGAAACGCGGTCATGTTGTCCATGGTGCGGAACCTGTCGCTTAGCAGCGTCACGAATATGTTGCGCCGTGTTGACATCTGCATTCGTTCAAGATTCATAATTACCGGGTTTGCGTCCGGATTGGGATTGTCGAATTTCTCATTCAACACAATAACGTCGTAATTATGATAACGCATCTTCTTTAAAACATCTCTTCCGTTTTTGGCCTCAGTAATATTGTATTCCATAAGATGGAGGGCTTCAATAATTCGTTTTTTAAATTCAGGGTCGGATTCGCATACAAGGGCTGTTTTGCCTTCTTCCTCCACAAAGTCAAATGGCTTATCGGAAGCGTCGTAGGAATCGACGCCTGATGAGGGCGCTTCGTCGAAAGAAAACTCTGATTTCTTTGCTTGCTCAGAAGGCTGCTCCGGTTCTTTCGGGGCCGGCTCTTCTTCTTTCTGCGGCTGCGCCGCCGGTTTTTGCGAATGATTTATCGGTATCTTATTTTTGCATTTCGGACATGGAATGGCTTCCAGTCCGGCCGGAATTTTTTCATCGGGAACCCTGAACTTGCTGTTGCATTTATCGCAGGTAATTTCCATATTATGTTATCAAACCTCCTTACCTAACGCTTTTTTGCATCTTTTCCTTCTTTTCCGTAACCGCGGTCAAGCTCAAGCTTGTCAATATCGGTTGTTTTTTCTCCTCTTGAACTCTTAACCGAATCGATTCCCCGGCCGACGACACCCTTGCGTGAAGCGTAGGAAAGCGCCGTTTCCTCGGAGATGAGTCCTTTGCCGAAAAGGCTTACAATATAATCGTCAAACGTAGTCATTCCGAAGGCTCTTCCTGCCTGCATGACATCGTAATATGTTTTTCCTTCGGATTCGCCGTTTAAAATTGTATCCTTGACCCGCAGGTTTGATCCGAGAATTTCAAATGAAGCCACACGGCCGCCCCCGACTTTGGGAAGCAGTCTCTGGCAAACTATCCAGCGGACGGTATCGGCTAAACGTATTCTTACCTGGTTTTCTTCTTCGGTGCTGAACATGCCGAGTATGCGGTTTATTGTCTGACCTGCATCAACGGTGTGAAGAGTCGAAACGACAAGATGCCCTGTTTCAGCGGCGCTCAATCCTATTTCAACAGTTTCCCGGTCCCTCATTTCGCCGACGAGAATGACCTTCGGCGCCTGTCTCAGGGCAGCTCTTAATCCGCTTGCAAATGAGTCAAAGTCAATGCCGAGTTCCCTCTGGTTGAATGTCGATTTTTTATGGGGATGCTGGTATTCGACCGGATCTTCAAGCGTCACGACGTGAACGGACTTGGATTCATTTATTTCATCCAGAACGGCGGCAAGAGAGGTTGATTTACCCGAACCGGTCGCTCCTGTCACAAGAATGATGCCGTTTCTTTCCTTGGAGAGTTTATGGAAAACTTCAGGCAGGTTCATGCCTGTTATGGTCGGAACTTTTGATTCGAGCTTTCTTAAAACAATCGAATAGTTTCCGGACTGGGAAAAGACATTTACCCTGAAACGAGCTTTGCCCGGAAGACTGTAGGAAAGATCACATGATCCCTCTCTTAACAATGTTTCAGTCAGGCGGCGTTCCTGGTTTACAAGGTTTAATGCAAAAATTTCAGTCTGAAAGGGGGTTAAAGATTCAAACTTGGGAGTCATATCGATGCCGACAAGTTGTCCCGAGCTTTCAACCTGCATCGGTTTTCCGACAGTAAGGTTGAGATCGGAGACATCTTTGTGAGCATCGAGCATCCTTGTCAGAATATGATCTATTTCTTGTTTTCTCATGGCTTTACCCCGCTCTTTTAAGCGTCTGTAAAATCGGTGGGAGGATTCTTCAAAAGCGGTCTGAATTTGGCTTTATCGTTTGCCTTCATATATGCCTCGTCGGCGGAAATCCATCCTCTGTTGTATAAATCCATTATAGCGTCATCTAAAAGCTGCATGCCGTATTTTTTGCCCGTCTGAATCATGGAGCTTAACTGGTGCGTTTTTGATTCCCTTATAAGATTGCGGACGGCCGGTGTTCCGATCATGATTTCAAGAGCCGGGCAGCGCCCCTTCTTGTCTATTCTTTTGAAAAGAACCTGTGCGATTATAGCCCTTATTCCGTCGGATAATGTCGAGCGAATCTGAGACTGCTCACTTGCGGGAAAAACCTCAATAATACGGTCAACGGTTTTTGCCGCGCTTGAGGTGTGGAGGGTGCCGAAAACAAGGTGGCCTGTAGATGCCGCTTCAATGGCAAGCGATATGGTTTCAAGGTCACGCAATTCACCGACAAGAATGATATCCGGATCTTCACGGAGGGCTCCACGCAGGGCCGAGCTGAATGATTTTGTATGCACTCCGACTTCCCTGTGATTTACAATGCATCCCTGGCTCTGGTGAACAAATTCAATAGGGTCTTCAACAGTGATAATATGATCTTTTCTCTGCTTGTTTGCCACGTCGATAATTGCAGCAAGAGTGGTCGATTTTCCGCTGCCGGTCGGCCCGGTAACGAGAACAAGACCTCTAGGAAGGAGGGCAAGCTTTGACATTACAGGAGGAAGTCCGAGCTGCTCTGCGGTCAGGACTGAGCTTGGAATTTCCCTGAAAACGGCTCCGACTCCGTATTTCTGCATGAAAAAATTTGCACGGTAACGCGCAAGCCCCGGAATTTCATAACCAAAATCTACATCTCCGGTTTCTTCAAATTTCTTTACCTTATCTTCGGGAGCTATTTCATAGATCATGCTTCTTAACGTATCAGTGTCAAGAGCCTTGTATTTTATTCTTTCAATATCGCCTCTTACTCTCAGCGCAGGAGGCTGTCCTGCAACAAGATGTAGATCCGAAGCGCCCTGCTCATTCATAAGTTTGAAAAAAGCATCTATTTTTGCCATTTGTAAACTCCTGCCTGAATTGATTTGCGGTTTCCGGCCTCTTGAGCCTTTTTCCCCGACATGGCGAATGTCAGCTATTAAATCTCTCAAAGAAACAATAACGGGAAAAGTGTAAATAAAATTAGGACAGACTAAGCAGACTGTACAAGCAGTTTAACCTTTGCATCCTCTACGTCCATTTCTTTCTGCTCCTCTCTGCCCATCTCGAGAAGCTTGGAGTGAGCTTCGATTACGGAGGCAATACGGACTTCCATTTGAATCCGCTGGCGCTTGAGCTCTGAAATATCTTCCTGTAACCGGACCAGCTTGCTGTTTGCCCTGCTTAATATCTTTTCGGCTTTTACTTCAGCATCTGCAATAATTACTTCAGCCGATTTCTGCGCATTATCTTTCATCTGCTCCATAACGCTCTGGGAATTTAAAAGAGCCAGCTTGAAAGTTTCTTCCCTGTTCAGGTAATCTTTTATATCCTGCTTCAGCTTGTCGATTTCGTTTTTTAGTATCTCATTTTCATTCATCAGTAATTGAAAGGCGTCTGCAATGTCTCCGAGAAACCCGTCAACCTCCCTGACATCGAATCCCCTGAAACTTATTTTAAATTTGTGCTGAAGAATATCAAGAGGCGTCATTTTCATATATCCTCCTTAACAGATAAAATAAAATCATGAAAGCGTGAAAGCAAGCTTTGCAAGGCTGCCGACCAGAAATTTTTCAAGAAACACTATTCCGAGAATAACGATAATCGGCGAAATGTCCATACCTCCCATATATGGAACTCTTGAGCGAATGGGATAAAGAACAGGTTCGGTTATGTTGTGAATAAACCTGACGATTTGGTTATACGGATCCGGGTTTACCCATGACAAAAGAGCGCGTGCAATAATTACCCACATGTAAAAATTTAACACATAATGAATTACCGTAGCTGAAGCATCTATAAAATTTCCCAGAATGAACATAAGGAATATAACCTTTCATATAACATGCGTATTATAAAGATAATTTCTGTTTCTCAATTCAAATAATTCTGGTATAAATAATTATATTTTCAAAGAATAGTCAAGAGATTTCGTTAAAATTCATTGACATGCGCAAACTTGACGGTTGACAACAAGTGTAAAAGGATTTGGAGTAAATCCTTCGTCGGGCCTCTGCCCGACTGCTTCGATAACC
>CAYVMK010000233.1:0-4343 GCA_964452445.1 uncultured Desulfonema sp.
GTCTTAAATTAGACGATTTTCAAAAGTGCAATTAATGCAACGTTTCCGTTAATAACGACTTGAAGTCATGCATTTTCTTCGAGGATGACGATTTACTGATTTCAGGAAGAAACACATACAATCTCCAATATCAAACAAATTCATACCGGTTTTCTATCTTAAGAATCTGAAAATTTACAGTACTTCGGGGATCTGATTCCAGTCCGTCGTATAAAAAGGAGAGCGTTTTTCGAAGACCGTATGCCAGGACCTGGTTCCTGCAAGACCTGTTGCCGCATAAGCCAGGGTACCTGAACCCATTTTAAGATTGACGGCATCAAGAGTTTGCATGAGTTTTTCCGAGCGTCTCCTGCTTCTGCCGTCAAAAAGTCCCATTTGAAAACGGGTAAAGGTCAAGAAATGCCTCGTCAATTGATGGACAGGCGCACGTCCATAAATTTTTAGCTATTATCCGGTTGATCCGTTGTTTCACCATTTGAAGCCGGATTGTCGCTGTTTAATTTTTCCCATCGGTACCAGAATGTCTTATAGCTCATGCCGAGAAGCTTTGCCGCCTTAGCCAGGACGCCATTGGCCCGTTTCATCGCTTTTTCCATGAGATTTTTTTCCAGCTCCTCGAAATTTATCCCGCCGTCCGGGAGATCAAAATCGAATGAGCCAACCGTCTCCGAAGTCCTGAGTTCGCTTTTTATATCCCTTAAGGCGATGGTTTCAGAATCGCTCATGATTACCGCCCTTTCTATAACCGATTCAAGCTGCCGGATGTTGCCCGGCCAGGTATATTCAACGAGGGCTTTTATCGCGGTAGAGTCGATGCCTTTTATCCTTTTTCCGAATTCGCGGTTGTATCTGTTCAGGAAAAATTCAGATAGTTCCGGTATGTCGTTTTTTCTGTCCCTCAGCGATGGAAGGTCTATGGTAACAACCTTGAGCCTGTAGTACAGCTCTTCCCTGAAATTACCCTTTGCAAGCTCCTTTTCAATGTCCTTGTTGGTTGCGGTTATGATTCTGACATCGACCTTTATCGGGTCTTTTCCTCCGAGCCTCCTTATCTCTTTATCCTGGAGGACTCTCAAAAGCTTCGACTGCATCATGAGAGGCAGATCGCCGATCTCGTCGAGAAATAAGGCGCCGTTGTTTGTTGCCTCGAACAGTCCTATTTTCCGCGACAGCGCGCCCGTGAAGGCCCCGGGTTCATAGCCGAAGAGTTCGCTCTCAAAGAGATTTTCAGGTATGGCAGCGCAGTTCAGGGCGGTAAATGGTCTGGACCGTCTGGGACTGTTGTAGTGAATGGCCCTTGCAACAAGTTCCTTGCCCGTGCCGCTTTCGCCCCTTATCAAGACCGTTGCGGAACTTTGCGAGACCTTTTTCATGATATTCACGGCTTCCTGCATCTTGCCGGACCTGCCTATTATCCCTTCGATCCTGAACCTGTCATACAGTTCCCTCTGGAGCTGGACATTTTCTTTTAGAAGCTCGGTACGCTCAACGGCCCTCCTCACCGTCATCAACAGGGAATCCTTGTTCAGCGGTTTGGTCAGATAGTCAAAAGCGCCTTTTTTCATCGCTTCAACAGCGGATGATATGGTTCCGTGGGCGGTTATGATAATCATGGTAGGGGAAGGGGAAAGAGAGTCTTTCTGAATGGTGCCAAGCAATTCGATGCCGTCCATTCCCTCCATCTTGAGGTCCGTAAGTATGACGTCGGGATTGTATTTCTTGACGGTTTTCAATGCCTCTTCGCCTGACGCGGCCGTATAAGTCTCATATCCCTCATCATCGAGTATCGTCTTTACTATGTCCCTCTGAAGTTGTTCGTCGTCTACAACAAGAATGACCGCCATTCATTTCCCCTTATCCAACCCCGATAAACGGGACTCTTTTCAGTACCCCCTTGAGGGGTGTAAGTGCGTTAACGAAATTATTTTCTGCCCGAAAAACGCAGAAAATAATTTCTAACTTACTAAAGGCAGGAATATTGTGACGGCACTACCCTTGCCTTCAATGCTCTTAAATTCAATCCTGCCTTTATGTTCTTCCACAACCCTTTTTGTGAGCGCAAGACCGATCCCGAGCCCGTCCTGTTTCGTGGTAAAAAACGGGTCGAAGATCTTCGAAATCTTCTCAGCTGAAATACCCACCCCTGTATCTTCAACGGCTATGCTTAACTTTTCGTCCGCCCTGCTCGTCCTTATCGTGACATTCCCGCCATCAGGCATCGCCTGGAATGCGTTCAGTATTATATTGTACAGACAGGTTTTTATAAATCCGGGGTCCAGATAAATCTCCGACAGTATGCCTAATTCCTTGATTATTGTGATCTTATCCTTTTCCGCCTTGGCCTTGACAAGTTCCAGAACGTCTTCTATGAGCTTCACCATATCCATCTTCTGGAGATTAAGCTCAAGGGGTCTGCTGAACTCAAGAAAACTTTCGGCAAATCTGCTCACGCGCTGTATCTCATTTTTTATGTTACGAATCAGTGAATCGAAGCGCTCTTTCCCACCTTCTTCATGGGGTTCATATTTTTTCTGGATATGGTCGATGGAAAGGTTGATAAAATTGAGCGGGTTCCTTATCTCATGGGCGATGCTCATCGAAAATTGTCCCAGGCCCGCGAGTTGCTCGGCCTTGCGCAGCCTTTCCTCCAATACGCGCTCTTCCTTAAGTTTACCGACCATGTAGTTGAAACTCTTTGCGAGTTCTCCTATCTCGTCTTTCCTCTCCGTGCGTATCTCCTGATCGAGGTTGCCATGTGCGACATTCCTTGCGGCCTGCACGACATCCTCTATGGGTTTTGTGTATCTCTTCGCAAGGATGATGCTGAGGAGCAGCCCTATTCCAAAGATCATTGCGGTTGCCGTAATTCTTCTGATGAGTCTTTTCCGCATATGGACAGAAAAGTCCTCGGTATTCACCGTAAGGTGTATATACCCGTAATGTTTATTGTTTGCAACGACAGGAACAATTACATTATAAAATTGCCCCTCGCCCATTACGGGTTCCCCAAGTTCTGCCTTGAAGATGAGCTCCTTTTTTGTCTTTGTGATCCATTTTCCTATATTTCGCGGGTCAGTGCTCGATATGATCTTGTCGGAATTGCTGATGATCGAGATTTCTTTAACACCTTTTGTTTTCAGTTTTGTCAGATAGTTCTGGAGGCGTTTCTCTTCCGGGAGGCCGCTGCTGGTGACTTCTTCTACGCCCATCTGTATGCCCTTTGAAAGATCGGCGATCTGTTTTTCGAACTCGCTGTAGATTGATACTTCGGTCTGATAATAGAGAAAGACGAGTATGGAGATGATGCTAAGGCTCTGAACAAGCATCAGGGCAACAAGCTTTTTATTGAGAGAGAGCCTGGAAAAATAGTCTCTTATTTCATGGATGTGGATGTTAAATTGCATATGCTTATTGTAAACTTATTTCTCATAAGGTGTCAATCAAGGAAGCTTCATCGATCCCTGCGACAGGAAAATCACGGGGGATATATGATAGCGCCGGAACCCTCGGAGAGTGACCAGTAAACGGCCCTGGCGTCATTTTTATCCAGTACAATATCAATGGATGCATACGGCGTCCCTCTCGACATGTTCCAGAGCATTGAGATCGGGCGAATTAAAAATCTCATTGAAGTATAGAAAAGGTTGCCTATTCCCGAGACAATCCCTTCCGTTAACGGTCTTATAAATATCGTTAGGCCACCGTCAAAAACAAGAGTATATCTTGACGGCATGTCGGCCAGTTCCAGCGCCTCTACCTTGAAATTGTCCTCTTCCTTGCTTTCTCCGGGCTTAATCATTTCCCTGCCGGGTTTAAAGAATGTACTTTTCTTTCTCAGGCGATATACGTTGCCTGAAACAGGGCTGCTCCAGCAGTGGAAGTCATTAATTTGCAGTTCCCTCAGGTGAATCTCCCTGGCCTTGATATAGGCCATTTTTTCCTTCAGGTTGAAAACAAAGTAGATATCGGGTTTGCGGGCCAGGGTAAGTTCCTCTTCGAGAAGCCGGTTTTCTCTGATATATCTCTCCTTGTCGTCACCGGCAGAAGCCGGGCCGGCAATCAAGGTAATAAAAAGCAATATGAGTTGCAGCCGCATCATCAAAAGACATATATCCTCGTACCTACGCCGGCTGCAGAATAAACCGTCTTGAGATCCCTGTCGCCGACCCTGATGCAGCCGTGCGTGACGTTTCTTCCCAACAGTCTGGTATAAAGCGTTCCGTGGATAAAATATCCGTTGCCGAAACCTAACGCATAATCTCCGAGGACGCCTTCCTCCACCCTTTTTCTGGGGTCCTTGGGTATCGCTTCGCCTTCTTCAATGAACGCCCAGTCCGGCATTG
>CAYVMK010000234.1:0-4338 GCA_964452445.1 uncultured Desulfonema sp.
AAATAGTATTCGATGTCTCTTGCTCGGGCGGCACATATATCAGAACTCTGTGTGCGGATATCGGCAAAACTCTTGGCTGCGGGGGGCATCTGAAGGAATTGAAAAGGATTGAAAGCTGCGGATTCGGCATCCGGGAAGCCGCAACAATTGAAAATCTTGAAAAGCTTGCATCGGAGGGAAATCTTTCGAACCGGATGATAAGCATGTCCGATGCGCTGCCGGACATGCCGTCTCATACCGCAGATTATGTTTTGATTGAAAAGATATCCCGCGGTAAAACAATAACAGAAAGAGATATTTATCCGGAAAAATTAAACTGGCCGGACAATTTCATCAAGGTCGTAAACAAAGATAACGAACTTTTGGCGGTATTAAACAAAGCCTGTGATAAATACGGCTATTGCTGTGTAATAAAAAGAAATTAGTTCAAAATAATGTTACTATTCAGCCACAGATTTACACAGATGAACGCAGATAGATTTAAATACAGTAACTATTCAGGAGCCGGAAGCCGGGATAAAAGGGAAACTTGCTTTGGTTATGGTGATACTTTGCCAATGCTCAATTTGAGGAAGTGAGTAAGTTGCGGGAGACTATTTTGCTTCTATTCCAGATTCTGACTCCTGAATTCTGACTTCTGAGAAGTTATAATAATTGTGTTGTTTGTTTTCCGCGATAAATGTATATTGCAGGATAAATATTTTATTTCAGATCTATAAGAGGAGGCAAAAAGGAATTGGTTTCAAAAACAGATGATAAAAAGGAGTTGATTGAGAAATATAAGTTGCATGAAAGCGATACGGGCTCTCCGGAGGTTCAGGTAGGGCTTTTAACGCACCGCATCACTTATCTTACCGAGCACTTAAAGGTGCATGAAAAGGATCACCACTCACGAAGAGGACTTCTTATGCTTGTAGGCAAAAGGCGAAGACTCTTGAATTATGTCAAAAGCAAAGATGTGCAACGATACAGAACGATTATTGGTTCACTTGGTCTGAGAAGATAGAAAAAAACCCTTGTTGAACCATTTCTTTTGATTCAGGAGAAACAGACGCATGCCGGTAATTTTGTTGAAATCGCTCCGATCTCTGACTATCCGGAAGACAATATGCGGTTAAACAGCGGTTTATAGTCAAAACGGCTTAAAATCACTGTTTTATCAAAGTTTCGCACAGGAAACAGACGGATTTTTCCGGTTCATACAGCAAGTCGGTTCTATCTTTCCGGATTGAATTATGGCAGTTCTATAGAGGAGATTTTTATGGAAAACACATTTAAAGCCGAAGTCGGAGGAAAAACGCTAAGCATTCAGGCAGGCAAGCTTGCCAAGCAGGCATCCGGTTCGGTAGTAGTGCAATACGGCGATACAATAGTGCTTGTTACCGCCGTTTCTTCGAATGAAGAACGTCCCGGCGATTTTTTGCCGCTTTCAGTCGAATATCAGGAAAAAATTTATGCCGCCGGACGGATACCCGGAAATTATTTCAGGCGCGAAATAGGCAGGCCTTCAGAAAAAGAGACCCTTACTTCACGCCTGATTGACCGGCCGATCAGGCCGCTCTTTCCCAAAGGTTACTGCTGTGAAATCCAGATAATTGCAACGGTAATTTCAATGGATCATGAAAATGATCCTGATGTGCTTGCGATGATAGGAGCGTCCGCTGCTCTTGAAATA
The DNA here is from genome assembly GCA_964452445.1 of uncultured Desulfonema sp. Taxonomy (GTDB): domain Bacteria; phylum Desulfobacterota; class Desulfobacteria; order Desulfobacterales; family RPRI01; genus RPRI01. Next base: position 1,676 of record CAYVMK010000234.1, read on the forward strand.
TCGGATATACCCTTTGCCGGGCCGATTGCAAGTGTAAGGGTCATCAGGAAAGATGGCAGGCACATAATAAACCCCACAATAAAGGACTGTGAAGGCAGCGATATCAATATAATCGTTGCAGGCTCAAAAACAGGCGTTGTAATGGTCGAAGGCGGCGGCAACATTGTTCCTGAAAAAGATATTCTTGAAGCCATATTCCGCGGCCACGAAGCCATGCAGCCGATTATAGAGATTCAGAACAAATTAAAGGAAACAAACGGGGCGCCGAAAAGAAGCTATACTGAAAAAAAACAGGATCCGGTTTTTACCGAAAAGATAAAAGCCGCTGCCGGCTCACGGATAAGGGAATCCCTTCTTATTCCCGGAAAAACAGACAGGCATTCCGCGTTGCGCGTTCTGAAAGCAGAACTGCTTGAACAAATCGGACCGGAATATGCCGAGCGCAAGGAGGAATTTTCCGAAATTTATTATGATCTGCAGAAAAAAATTTGCCGCAGCCTCATCATAAAGGAAGGCATCCGTCTTGACGGCAGGAAATTCAATGAAATAAGGCCTATTACATGTGAAGTCGGCATTCTTCCAAGGCCCCACGGAAGCGCTCTTTTCACCCGTGGCGAGACACAGGTTCTGGGCGTGCTGACTCTTGGTTCCGGCCGGGACGAGCAGAGAGTGGAAACATTAAGCGGGGAAGAATTACGTCCATTTATGCTCCATTACAATTTTCCGCCTTATTCGGTAGGGGAGACTAAACGCCTCGGCGGGCCAAGTCGAAGAGATGTAGGTCATGGAGGACTTTCAACACGGGCTCTGGAAAAAATTCTTCCATCGAAAGAAGAATTTGACTATACAATCCGGATTGTCTCCGAAGTCCTTGAATCGAACGGATCTTCATCCATGGGTACAGTCTGCTCGGGAACCATGGCTCTCATGGACGGAGGCGTCCCGATAAAGGCGCCTGTTTCAGGAATTGCAATGGGTCTCGTAAAAGAAGGTGACAGCATTGTAATCCTGTCCGATATCCTGGGTGACGAAGACCATGCAGGGGACATGGATTTCAAGGTAACAGGAACCCGCGATGGTATAACGGCCCTTCAGATGGACATAAAAATCCATGAGCTTTCAAAAAGCATAATGGAAAAAGCTCTGGAGCAGGCACGCGCCGGCAGGATTTTTATTCTTGACAAGATGCTTTCGGCTATCGGCAAGCCCCGTGAAAAGATCTCCCCTCATGCTCCGGCCATCATTACGATAAAGGTGAATCCGGACAAGATCAGGGAAATAATAGGCCCGGGGGGGAAAACAATAAGGTCTATCCAGACTGAAACGAATACGCGTGTTGAAATTGACGATTCCGGGATTGTAAAAATTGCAGCCATGTCCAAAGAAGAAGGGGCGGCAGCGCTTAACCTTATCAATAAAATAACCCTGGAACCTGAAATCGGCGCCATTTATGAAGGAACCGTCGTAAAAATCATGGATTTCGGCGCCTTTGTCCAGATCCTGCCGGGGACTGACGGGCTGGTCCACATATCGCAGCTTGCATCCAGCAGGGTAACAAAGGTTTCAGATGTTGTAAAAGAAGGAGATACAATAAGAGTCAAGGTGCTTGAGATATCCAAAGACGGCAAGATACGCCTGAGCCACAAGGCTGTCCTGGAAGAAGAGAATGTTTCAGCCTGAAAATAAAACTCTCCTTGAGAACGGCATCAGGATTCTTACAAAAAATATGCCTTACTCCTGTTCCGTTTCAATGGGGGTATGTTTAAATGCCGGAGCCCGCGATGAATCCCAGGATGAAAGCGGGCTTTTTCATTTTATTGAGCATATGCTCTTTAAGGGGACGGCAAAAAGATCGGCTTTTCAGATAGCCAAAGAATTTGATGCGATGGGCGGCAATGCAAACGCCTTTACATCAATGGAAACAACCTGTTATCATGCCAGGGTAATCACTTCTCATACTGAAACCGCAGCCGATCTTCTTACCGATATTTTTCTGAATTCAATATTTGACTTTGAAGAGGTTGAAAAAGAGCGGCCTGTAATTATTCAGGAAATAGGGATGGTCGAAGACAATCCTGAAGATTATATACATCTTCTTTCCGGTCAATACTGCTTCCGGAGCAACCCTCTCGGACATTCCGTTCTCGGAACGCGTGAAAATGTTCTTAACTTTAACACAGACAGGATAAAAGAATTTTTCAGATGCCGTTACCAGCCTCAGAGAACTGTCGTTTCGATAGCAGGCAACATTGAGCACAATCAAATCCTTGATGCCGTCGGCCCTGCCTTCGGATCGTTGAAAAGAGGCGACGGATTCCCTGAGCGTGTCACGCCTTCAGCTCATCCGGGGATAAATCTTTTCGAGAAGGATCTCGAACAGGTTCATCTCTGCGTTTCGTTAAAAGGATTGTCTCTTACAGATGAAAGACGGTATGCTTTTCTCCTTATGAACACCATCTTGGGGGGAAATATGAGCTCGAGGCTTTTCCAGGAAATACGCGAAAAGAGAGGGCTTGCATATTCGGTATATTCTTTTATCTCTTCGTATGCCGATACCGGAATACTCGGCGCTTATGTTGCCGTTGACGCGGGTAATGCCGTCGAAGCGGCGGATGTCATCATAAGAGAGATAAAGAGGCTTAAAGAAAATGCCGTAGATCCGG
>CAYVMK010000235.1:0-4337 GCA_964452445.1 uncultured Desulfonema sp.
ACTGGAAATAAAGGAAAACAAAGTTTTCCTTCCCGGTGTAACGCTCTCTTCAAATCTTTTTCCTTCAAATGATATTGAGACTGTTGTTACACGAAAAGACCTGGCGCTGATAGTTGTTCCATCCCATGTAATGCGCGAAACCGCAATGAAAATTTCAGGTATGATAGAGAGTGATACAATAATAGTATCAGCTTCAAAGGGGATAGAGAACAGCACATATCTGACCATGACCGGCGTTCTTAAGGAATGCATTCCCGGCATTCCGGAGGGAAACTTTACAGCCCTTTCAGGGCCGAGCTTTGCAAAGGAGGTTGCAAGAAAAGTTCCTACCGCCGTGACTGTGGCATCAAAAGATCCTGATGCGGCGGCATTTGTTCAGTGTGTTTTTGCCGCTCCGTTTTTCAGGGTTTACACTAATGATGATGTTACAGGCGTAGAACTGGGGGGAGCGGTTAAGAATGTTATTGCCATTGCCGCGGGTGTTATAGACGGCCTTGGTCTCGGATTAAATACGAGAGCCGCTCTTATTACAAGAGGCCTGGCTGAAATACGGCGTCTGGGGCTGGCGCTCGGAGCTAAGTCGAGAACTTTTACAGGTCTTGCCGGTGTCGGTGATTTGCTTCTGACATGCACGGGGGACCTGAGCAGGAATCATACTGTCGGAAAAAAAATCGGGGAGGGCATGAAGTTGAAAGAGATCCTTTCCGAAATGCGCATGGTTGCAGAAGGCGTAAAGACCGCAAAGTCGGTCTACAATCTTTCTTTAAAGCTTGGCGTCGAGATGCCAATTTCCCATGAAATATACCGGATACTCTATGAGGATGTCTCTCCGAAAGAGGCCGTCCTCAGGCTTATGACAAGGGACCTTAAGCGGGAAATGGATGAGCAGTGACAAAAAAAATAAGGGCGAAGGCCACAGAGAGAGGCTTCGTGACAAATTTATGTCATCAGGCCTCTCCGGTTTCCATGATTACGAAGTAATAGAACTTCTCCTGACCCTTGCCACTCCCCGCAGGGATTGCAAGGATGCCGCAAAGGCGGCATTGCAAAGATTTAAAACTCTTCAGGGAGTTCTTGAGGCTTCACCCAATGAATTGTGCGAGATAGAAGGCATAGGCTCGAAAAACCTCTTCGGGATAAAGCTTGTGCAGGCCGCCGCGCACCGTTATCTTGAAAAAAGATTGATAAATAAAGATCCGTTAAACAACTCAAAGGAATTGTTTGAATACCTCAATCATGATCTGAGGGATAAAAACATAGAATGCTTCAAGGTTATATTTCTTGATGCCAAAAATAAAGTTATCAGGACTGAAACGCTCTTTCAGGGCTCGCTTACTTCAAGTTCGGTCTATCCGAGGGAAGTCGCACGGGCCGCTCTTGATTATCATGCTGCCGCCCTGATATTTGCTCATAATCATCCGTCAGGCGATCCGGCGCCATCTTCGGAAGATATTTCCGTTACACGGCAGCTTATTTTTGCCTGCAAGGTTATGGGCGTAACCGTTCATGAACATCTTGTGATAGGGGATAATAAATATTACAGTTTTGCCGATAACGGATATATAGAAAAAATCAACCGCGAATTTGACGCGCAGGTCAGGGAGCTTGGATCCGGGAGATGAAATGACGGAGAACAGGAAAAAGCATCCCTGTTGTTTCGCTAAACTCGAAGTTGTTTTTCCGGAAGGGGAAGATGGCTTGCGAAGCGCCCCGGAATCCTGTTTCCCTTGTTATTACAAGACCGAGTGCCTGCGTGAGGCGATGAATGGAAAAGAAGGGCTGAAAGTTAAGGAGGAAATGGTTGACAGGGCATATAATTCCGGGATGATCGGCTTTTTCAAAAGGTGGTCGGATAAGAAGGAATTTTACAGAAAGATGCATGAAATAAAATGACAATATGCGAAAGGAGGAAATCTTGAAAACTATAAAAGATGTTAACCTTTCAGGCAAACGGGTATTTATAAGGGTGGATTTTAATGTTCCGCTGGATGAAAAGCAGAATATCACCGACGATACCAGGATACGTTTTGTAGTTCCGACCTTAAAATACGCCATTGACAATAAAGCAAAACTTATAATTGCGTCTCACCTTGGAAGGCCGAAAGGCAAGGTCGCGCCGAAATACAGTCTTGCTCCTGTTTTAAAATGTCTCGGCTCTCATCTCGGGAGAGAGGTAAGGATGGCGCCCGACTGTATCGGGCCGGAAGTAAAGGCGCTTGTATCTTCGATGTCTGATGGAGATGTCCTGCTTCTTGAAAACCTTAGATTTCATCCTGAGGAAGAGAATAACGACGATAAGTTCGGGAAAGAACTGGCGCAGCTTTGTGATGTTTATGTCAACGATGCCTTTGCCGTTTCCCACAGGGCAAATGCTTCAGTTGCCTCGATCACGGAGCATGCTCCCATATCGGTTGCCGGATTTCTGCTTCAGAAAGAGCTGGAATACTTCAAAAGAGCCATGACTGATCCGCAGAGGCCGCTTGTTGCGGTCATCGGAGGCGCAAAAGTTTCAACCAAGCTTGCCGCTCTTGAAAACATGATTCAGCGGGTTGACAAAATCATTATCGGCGGGGCTATGGCCAATACGTTTTTGAAAAGCAAAGGCATAGATGTCGGGAGTTCCAAAATTGAAGAAGAGCTGGTGGAAGTTGCAGCAACGATCATACGGAAGGCGTCCGAAAAAGGAATAAGGCTCTATCTCCCGGTGGACGCAGTTGCCGCCGCCGCCTTTTCTCCGGATGCCGTGACAAAGATTGTGCCGGTTGCTGAAATTCCAAAAGGCTGGATGGTTCTTGATATAGGCCCTGCTACATCGCTGCTCTTTTCAGAAGCGCTTTATGATGCAAAGACAATAGTGTGGAACGGCCCACTTGGCGCATTTGAAATGGATGCCTTCAGCAGGGGAACAATGGCGATGGTAAACAGCCTGGCAAATTCCCATGCCCTGACAATAGTGGGCGGAGGTGATACGGATACGGCGGTGCACAAGGCTGGAGAAGCGGACCGGATAACCTTTGTCTCAACAGGAGGAGGAGCTTTTCTTGAGCTGCTGGAAGGAAAAACCTTGCCGGCTATAGCCGCCCTGATGAAAGCGCAGCAGAAAACAGGGTAGGGGGAAACAGTAAATTCGTGGTAAAAATTGTATTTTTTCAAAGCCGTTAAATAAGGAGTGAAAATTGGCGTTCTGGAGTGTCAGAGAATCGCTGAGCCGGGCAAATAAACTGAGGCGGTCATATTATGAGCTTCTGAGGGACGAGCTTGACCGGTTCATACTTCAATATGCTCTCGTCGATTCCTTCAACAATTTTTTAAGCAGGAATAAAAACTATCCTTTTGTTGAAAAACGTGAACTAAAACCCCGTGCGCGTATTTCAGACATGGAATATGAATCTCAAAACACTTTTCTTGTTATTTTCATTGAAGATACCATTTCTGCGGATCACAAAAAGTATATCAGGTTCTTTGATGTAAATAAAACCAACAAAGCCAATATGATAAGTTCAAAGATGCTTCCCCTTTCCAATACATTCGACAGGACTCAGAAATTCCTTGATTCGGCAAGATTTTTTGATTTTATGCGCATACTGTTGCCTGTTGACTATTCCCTTCTTATTCAAAGGGATCCTTCAAGCAGATTGGCAGACAGGTATGCCCTGACCCATTTTCATGTCCGGATAGACTGGCCAGTGGCTGAAGCTGCCGAAGATCTTGCGCGCAGTTTGCGTTACATTTCAAAAGACATTTATGAAAAAGGGGATAAATACGCTGAAGATATCCAGAAGAAATATTTCGAATATTACGGACTTCCTGTCATGGCCGGCGGCAGAAGAACTGCCGCGATTGTAGCTGCCCAGTATCTGAGAAGGATTCCATGCATTACGACCGTTTATGCCGGAAGCAGCGGATCGAGGGCTTTGATAAGGATTTCGGAACGGGGTGTTTCAAAGGCTATATTAATAAAGCTTACCGAGGATGAGTTGGCGGAGACGGCGGCTTCAAATAGTATTTCTGTCAACAGTTTCAAGAAGAATTATGTTGCGGCGAGGGACAGGAAGGATAATATCTGCATATTCCAGGTGGCATATTATCCGACAAGTCATGCAAAGCCGCCTGATGACGGAAAACTGAGAGAATTAAAATCCGATCTTTACTGGCAGACTGTTGATGGCCAGTATATTCTGCCAAAGCCGGGAGTCTGGAAATATCCTCCTCTTCCGCACAATATTATTTATACATAGATGACTTTGTGTTTGTAAAGGAGCCAGAATTCAGAATCCAGAATGAAAAGACTTTTTTGAAGAATAGCAATACTATTCCTCTTCTGTCTTCTGACTCCT
>CAYVMK010000236.1:0-4334 GCA_964452445.1 uncultured Desulfonema sp.
AAACCGCTCCGGTATCTCCGACAGAATCACTCCCGATATGACCGTGCTTGATGTGTTGAGTAGCTACAGGGAAACAGAAGCTGTTTTCAGGCGCTACGATGCCCTGGCGAGAGAATGTATTTGCTGCCGGGCTTTATTTGATACTCTGGAAAAAATGGCGTCTAAATACGATCTTGATCTTGAGGAGCTTATGTCAAACCTCCAGGATGCTGCTCAACGGGCATGTAAAAAGGAGTAAATTTCCAAGCATTGAGTTTCTTTAACCTACTGATTCCAGATAGAAAGTGTAGATTATTACCAAACCAGGCATTTTATCATCCGGTTTTATTATAAACTTATTGCAGACCACTGCCGCAAGCAGCAGGAATCGCATCTGTTGATTCGGTTTAACAATAATTAAAAAATTACAATGCGGAGGACACCATGTCAACACCTTACGATGCAATGTGGGAAAAGTTAAACATAGATCTTGATGCCCATTCGGGTTTACTGGCAGTTCTGGGTAAATTTTACGGAGACATCTATCTAAGCCAGTCAGGGCGTCTGAAGGGCATGGAATATCTCGATTTTGTTCTTTCAGAGGTCCATGGCCTTCGGATCAAGGAAATTCAAGATGCTAAAGCCGGTGGTAAGAAAGTAATAGGAACATTTTGTGTGTTTGTTCCGGAAGAAATCGTTCTTGCCGCAAATGCCATACAGGTAGGTCTCTGCGCCGGAGCAGAGGCAGGAAAAGAGTCCGCCGAGAAAATTCTGCCCCGAAATACCTGTGCCCTGATCAAGTCGTTTGTGGGTTTCAAGTTGTCGCGCCTTTGTCCCTATATCGAGTCCTGCGATCTGGTTGTCGGGGAAACGACCTGCGACGGCAAGAAAAAAGCCTATGAAATCTTTAACGAATACTCGCCGGTATATGTCATGGAAGTTCCGCAGATGAAAAATGCATGCGACCGCGATTTATGGAAAATGGAGGTACTTCGTTTTAAGAAAAAAGTTGAAGAAATTACCGGAAATGAGATCACTGCGCCTAAACTGAGTGAAGCAATACGGATTGTAAATAACCGCCGGAAGGCTCTGCAAAGGTTGAATCGCCTGAGGGCCGCCATTCCTGCTCCCATATCAGGGCGCGATGCCCTTTTGATCAACCAGGTAAGTTTCTATGATGATCCCATCCGTTTTACATTAAAGATCAATGAACTTTGTGATCAACTGGAAGAACGCATAAAAACCGGCAAAGGAATTGCGCCTGAAGAAACGCCCCGCTTTATGCTTTCCGGATGTCCCATGGCAGTTCCAAATTGGAAGCTGCCTTACGTTATCGAGTCTTCCGGAGCAGTTGTCGTGGGAGAAGAATCCTGCATAGGGACGCGCAACACAAGAGATCTTGTGGATGAATCGGGAGCTTCGCTTGAAGAAATGCTGGAAGCTATAGTGAATAGGTATATGAAAATCGATTGCGCCTGTTTTACTCCCAACACCGAACGCCTGAATAACATTGTGAGCCTTGCCAACGAACTGAAGGTTAACGGGGTCATCCATTATGCCTTATCCTTTTGCCAGCCTTACGGTATTGAGGCTTATAAAGTTGACAAAGCCATGCAAAAGGCAAATATTTCCATGTTGTCCATTGAGACCGACTACAGCATGGAAGATGTGGAACAGCTTAAAACAAGGGTTGAGGCATTTGTTGAAATGATAAAGGTTAAATAATTCGGATCAATTAAAAATACTTAAAAAGATATTTTTGTGCCTTAACGAAAATCCGGGTTTTCGCACAGATACTATCATAACAAAAAGGAGGATAAAAATGATCGGCAAAAAAGGCTTTACACTGATTTTATGCGCTGTATTTATGCTAGTATCATTAAGCATAACTGCTCCGTCTTATGGCGAAAGCGTGCTCAATAAGATAGAGAGGACAGGCGAGGTTACCATGGGGTTTCGAGAAGGCTCCATTCCATTTGGCTTTATGAATCAAAAGGGCGAATGGGTGGGTTTCGGATTGGACATTGGATACGAAATAGCCGAGGCATTGAACGTAAAGTTCGGAAAGAAAATTAAACTCGTAAAACAACCAATAAATCCCAAAACCCGGATTCCGTTGGTAGTCAATGGCACAATTGATATCGGCATCGGATCAACAACCATCACTTTAGAAAGAGAAGGTGTCGTCGATTTTAGTCTGCCCTATTTTCTTACCGGGACCATGCTTATAGTTCCGAAGAACAGTGTTATAAAAGATTTTCCAGACTTGGCCGGCAAGCGGGTCGGTATGGGCAGCGGGTCTACCGCAAACATAAAAGGTCTCGATAAGGCTATTGAATCCGGCCTTATCAAACCGGCCTGCGAGAAGGTGCTTTTTGAAGAACATAATAAAGGATTTTTGGCCCTTCAGCAGGGTAAAATCCATGCCTACTTCACGGATGCAAGCATATTGGCCGGGATGAAGGCTAAAGCCCAGAACCCAGGTGATTGGATAATTGTCGGTAGATACCTGACGTATGAACCGTACGGAATGATTCTTCCTCAGAATCAGGGAGAATGGCGTGATTTCGTGAACGACACTCTTATCAGAATGATTAAAAGCGGCCGCTTTGAGAAAATTTATGACAAATGGTTTGGTCCGAATGGTGAGGTGCCGTTGCCGATGAGTGAGGAATATAAAACCTTGCTGAAAGTTTTGTGCTACCCGGACTGAGGCCAAAGAGTTGAAATCAAATGCTCCCTCATCAGAGTTCGGACATTGACAGGGAAACGAACCATAAAGGGAGCATTGACCTTCCTCTGCTTTTTAAAAGTGGTTTTGGTAATTCTCTGTGATTTTTCAAGAATGGATCGATTATGGGCCTTCTTAACTATACTTTTGACTGGAGTGTTCTCTGGCGTTATCCATATGGCGGTTTATTAATCAAGGGGATTCTGACCACTCTTCATTTATCACTACTGGCTTGGATGCTCGCTGTGGTATGGGGTATCACGATCGGCATTTTTCGGGTTTTGCCATTCCGGCTATCCCGATTCGCAGGAAGCGCCTATGTGCAAATCTTTCGCAATACTCCATTTCTTGTGCAACTATTTTTCTGGTATTTCGCAGCGCCTCTATTACTGCCCAAACAAGCGCAGGAGTGGTTATACGATAATGTGACCAATTATTCTTACTGGGCCGGAGTTATCTCATTGGGAACATATACAGCCTCCCGGGTAGCTGAGCAGTTTCGCGCCGGTCTTTTGTCTATACCTCATGATCAATACCGCGCTGCATATTCAACCGGTCTTACAACCCTGCAAACCTATCGTTACGTCATTGCTCCATATGCCTTCCGAATCATTATACCGCCGTTTACTACTGAATTTCTGACTTGTTTTAAAAATTCGGCGCTGACGATGACTATAGGCGTAATGGAGACGACGCATACGGCCTATTATATCGATTCATTTACATGGCATGGCCTGGAAACGACCACAGCAGCCAGCCTGGTTTATATATGCATCGCGCTGTGCATTGTGCTTTTTATGTCGTTTGTAGAAAAAAGAATTCGTATTCCAGGAATGATAACGAGAGAACAATAGGCCATGGATCTGTGTGTCATTGCAGAAAATTTCAAATTCATGGTTGGGGGTCTTACTCTGACTTTCCAGTTAGCCGCGATTACCATTGCGGGTGGGTTGCTGCTCGGCGTTATATTGGCAATGGGCCGCCTTTCATCCAGACCCTGGCTTTATTATCCATCCTCCATCTACGTCCATTTTTTTCGCGGCCTGCCTCTGATTTTGGTGATTTTCTGGTTATACTTCCTGTCGCCGGTTATTACAGGAAAATCTGTCGGAGCATTTCCCGCTGCAGTCATTTCTTTTATTCTATTTGAAGCCGCGTATTTCGCTGAAATCATACGCGCCGGAGTGCAGTCCATTACCCGCGGACAGACCATGGCCGCTTACTCCAGCGGACTGACCTATTTTCAATCAGCGCGTTATGTAATTCTACCGCAGGCACTGCATAACATGTTGCCTGCACTGGTTAATCAGGCCGTGATCATTTTTCAGGATACATCCCTGGCCTATGTCATCGGACTGAGAGAATTCTTACGCCGGGTCAATCTGGTGGATGCCCGGGAGGCGAGGTCTGTTGAACTCTATCTTTTCGCAGGACTAGTCTATTTCACAATTTGTTCCATTGGCACTCTGGCAAGCCATCGGCTCGAAAAGCGGCGGGGGAGGAGTTATAAGATTGATTGAAATTAAAGATGTAACCTTATGGTACAAAAAAAAAATAAAGCTCTCGATCATATCTCTGAAACAATACAAAAAGGCCGGACAGTCGTCATATGTGGGCCAAGTGG
>CAYVMK010000237.1:0-4322 GCA_964452445.1 uncultured Desulfonema sp.
GCAATGACGAAAGATGAAGCGCAACACAGCAGAATGACTTTTTACAAAGCCGTCAAGCAAATTATCCTGATTTGGAGGAACACATGGACTACAAGAAAACGCTCAATCTTCCGGCGACTGAATTTGCCATGAAAGCCGACCTGGCAATCCGGGAGCCCCTGATGCTGAAATCATGGGAAGGCATCGGCCTGTATAATAAGGTAAGAACCGCTTCTGAAAAAAAGGAGCCTTTCATTCTGCATGACGGCCCTCCCTATGCGAATGGAAACATTCATATCGGAACAGCGTTGAACAAGATATTGAAGGATATAGTTGTCCGCAGCAGGCAGATGTCGGGCTATAATTCAATTTATGTCCCCGGCTGGGACTGCCACGGACTCCCGATCGAGCATAATGTCGACAAGGAACTCGGCTCCGAAAACAGGAAGTATTCCCAGGCTGAAATAAGAAAGCTCTGCAGGCGGTATGCTGAGAAATACATCGATATCCAGCGTGAAGAATTCAAAAGACTGGGTGTTATGGGTGAATGGGATAATCCTTATCTGACAATGGCTTACGAATATGAAGCTATAATTGCAAGAGAATGCTCCAAATTTGCTCTGGAAGGCAGCCTTTTCAGGAGCAAGAAGCCGATTCACTGGTGCTGCAGCTGCAAGACGGCGCTTGCGGAAGCCGAGATAGAATATGAAGACGATGCCTCCCTGTCCGTTTTCGTCAAGTTTCCTTTATCGGATGATATATCAGAAGAGTTTCCCATACTCGCCGGAAGGAAAGTATATGTCGTTATCTGGACAACCACTCCCTGGACTATTCCGGCCAATCTTGCGATAGCGCTCCATCCCGCCTTCAGGTATGTCGCAGTGGATACGGGAAAAGGAGAGGTCTTTATTCTGGCGGCAGACCTTGCCGGGGCCTGCATGAAAACTTTCGGTTTTCCGGATTTTTCGGTTCTTTGCGAGATAAACGCTGAAAAACTTGAGAAGAAGCATTGCCGGCATCCTCTCTATAACAGGGACTCGCTCATAATCCTCGGAAACCATGTCACCCTTGAAGCCGGCACAGGCTGTGTTCACACAGCTCCCGGCCACGGACGTGAAGATTACGAAGTGGGGCTTCAGTACGGTCTTGATACTTATTCGCCTGTCGATGATAACGGATGTTTTACAAAGGATGTGGAATTTTTCGAGGGAAAATTTGTTTTCAAGGCGAACAGGGATATTGTATCAAAGCTTAAGGATTCGGGTTCTCTTGTGGCTGATGAGAAAATTTCGCATTCTTATCCCCATTGCTGGCGCTGCAAACAGCCTGTTATTTTCAGGGCTACCCCGCAGTGGTTCATTTCCATGGATAAAACGGGCCTCCGGAAAAAATCGCTTGAAGAAATAGACAGGGTTAAATGGGTGCCTCACTGGGGAAGAGAAAGAATTTACGGCATGATCGAGAACAGGCCGGACTGGTGCGTTTCAAGACAGCGCGCATGGGGCGTTCCAATAGCGGTTTTTTACTGTGAAAAATGTGAAGCTCTTCACATGAATCAGGAAACGGCAGACCATGTATTTGAGCTTTTCAAGGCGCACGGCGCAGATATATGGTTTGAAAAAGAGGCCGCGGAACTTATCCCTGAAGGGAGTGCATGCAGCAGGTGCGGAAACACGACATTCAAAAAAGAGACCGACATTCTGGATGTATGGTTCGACTCGGGCGTAAGCCATGCTGCAGTACTGGAAGAGAGGCCGTATCTGAGGTGGCCTGCGGATCTTTATCTTGAAGGCAGCGACCAGCACAGGGGGTGGTTCCACAGCTCCCTGCTGACTGCGGTCGGGACCAGGGGAAAGGCGCCCTACAAGTCGGTTTTAACCCATGGATTTGTTGTGGATGCCGAAGGGAAGAAGATGTCAAAATCCCTTGGAAATGTCATAGCCCCGAAGAAGGTTATTGATAAGTACGGGGCCGAAATTTTAAGGCTCTGGGTTTCCGCTTCCGATTACAGGGATGATATCCGCATTTCCGATAATATTCTGAAACAGTTGAGCGACGCTTACAGGAGAATCAGAAATACGTGCAGGTTCATGCTCGGTAATTTATATGACTTTGATTCGGAAAAAGATGCGGTTTCTTATCAATCAATGCCGGAAATCGACAGGTTCGCCCTTCATAAGCTTTCCGAATTGATGGAAAAGAGCCTCAGAGCTTATGATACGTTCGAGTTCCATATTGTGTATCACGGCCTTTATAATTACTGCACAACCGACCTTTCGGCTTTTTACCTTGATATCCTGAAAGACAGGCTTTATACATCTTCTCCCGGATCGACTGAGAGAAGAAGCGCCCAGACGGTAATGCACACGATACTTGGTTCTGTTGCGAGGATTATGGCGCCCATACTCCCCTTTACATCCGAAGAGATCTGGAAATTTATGCCGATGACCGGGGAAAAGGAAGAAAGCATTCATCTTGCCCTGCTCCCTGTTGTTGTTAAAGCATGGAAAGATGAAGAGCTTGCGGAGAGATGGAAGAAAGTCATCGAAGTGCGCCAGGAGGTGACAAAGGCTCTGGAGGAAGCCAGGGTTAAAAAGCTGATAGGCCATTCGCTTGATGCCTCGGTTGCAATAGCCGCTGACAACGAACTCTTTGCTCTCCTTGACCGGTATTCGGCCGAATTGAAAACCATCTTCATCACTTCCGGTGTCCTTTTGTCGAAGAACGGAAGTCTTCCGGGGGCGGTTGAAAGCAGGGAAGTAAAAGGACTTTATGTTTCAGTTGAGCCGGCGCCGGGCAAGAAATGTGAAAGATGCTGGACATATGACCTTTCGGTCGGGGCGACCCTCGAAGAGCCGGGAGTCTGCAAAAGATGCAATGATGCGCTTGGGGAGATCAGGAAGGCGTGAAGAGTGAGATAAGAGACCATGTTTGAAAATAAATACTCAAAACTTGCGTTTATTGCCGGGCCGGTGCTTGTGCTCGATCAGATAACAAAGGTTGTCATATTGAAAACAATGCTTCTTAATGATTCAATTCCGGTTTTGCCCGGATTTTTCAGTCTTACCCATATTCATAACCCGGGAGGAGCTTTCGGTTTTCTGGCAGGACAGAGCCCTGATATGAGAAGAATGATCTTCCTTTTTGTTTCATTCATTGCCTTATGCCTTATCTTCTATTTGTACAGCGCAACGCCGCGAAGCTATTCTTTGCTGACAACCGGTTTTGCCATGATTTTCGGAGGGGCTGTCGGTAACCTCTTTGACAGGGTGCGTTTCGGGAAAGTAGTTGATTTTCTCGATTTCTATGTGGGAAATCTGCACTGGCCTGCTTTTAATGTTGCAGACAGCGCGATTTCGATAGGGATGGGTATCTTTGTATTCCATCTCCTGTTTAAAAAAATGCCCGGATGACCGGAAGGAGATTAAATGTTTCCTGTTCTTCTTAAAATAGGTCCTGTATCGATATTTACTTACGGCTTTTTTATCGCGTTAGGTTTTCTTGCCGGCATATATTTTGCCGTCAGGGAAGCCCGGAGGCTTGGGGAAGAGCCGGAAATAATAATGGATCTTTGTTTTTATCTTCTCGTTGCCGCCATAATCGGTTCCCGCCTCTTCTATGTCGCCACAAATCCGAAGATGTTTCTCGATAATCCTGTTGAGATATTAAAAATATGGAACGGCGGACTTGTTTTTTACGGAGGATTTATAGCCGCCCTGATTACAGGGGTTGTTTATCTAAAGGTAAAAAATATTCCTGTATGGAAAACAGCCGATATTATGGCCACTTCTGTAGCTCTTGCTCACTTTTTTGGAAGAATAGGATGTTTTTTCGCAGGCTGCTGTTATGGAAAATATTGCGATCTTCCCTGGGCAATTACCTTCAACAATCCTGATTCGCTTGCTCCGACCGGGATACCGCTTCATCCGACCCAACTGTATGAAGCTCTTGGCAATCTGGCAATTTTTCTGTTTTTGTTCTCTTTCCGCAAACGCAAAAAATATGACGGACAGTTGTTCTGGCTCTATGTTTTGATATACGGGATCACGAGATCATTTATTGAAATCTTCCGGGCCGATTTCAGGGGCGAATTTTTCTACGGAACATACTCGGTTTCCCAGGTTATCGGCGGAATCATGGCTGTTGTTTCCCTGACAATGCTTTTCATACTTCGCAAGCGAGCTTTAGTAAGTTAGAAACTATTTTCTGCGTTTTCCTATCCCTCAAGGGGGTACTGAAAAGAGTCCCGTTTATCGGGGTTAAGCAAAGGTAACTATTCAGCCACAGATTCACACATATGAACGCAGATAGATTTAAATACAGTAATTATTCAGGAGCCAGAA
>CAYVMK010000238.1:0-4291 GCA_964452445.1 uncultured Desulfonema sp.
ATGATAATAAAAGAAAAAATATCAGTGATGATCAGCGTAGATCGGTGGCTGAGTATTTACAAAACTAGTAAATAAGGGAAAGGGTCAAAGGCACATAGGCACAGAGTGAAAGGACGTAAGGCGAAAGGCGGGGCGCCTGCGGCGGAGAAGCAGATAAGTTTTTATTGAGGAACCGGAAACAGATTTGTTGTCAAAGACAAAAATAGCAACGCAACACAGGATAGTCCTGTCGGATTCCCGCCGGTGAGCAGTTCCCTCTTTTTCAGCAGCCGCCTTACTTGCTGGGTTGCTTGCTGGGTCGCCCCGTCGCTCCCTATCTATTCAGCAACCGTAAAGACGTTGGTATATCCGTCTTTTTTCAGAGCTTCTTCATATTCGGACGCCCTGGAAAGATCCCGGCATTCTCCGACTCTGACCCGGTAATAAGTTCTGTCTCCGCTGTCATAGACGACAATATGCGCGTTCCGGTATTTTCCGTCAAGCCTGGCCTTGAGCCTTTCCGCATTGTTCCTGTCTATGAAAGCCCCGACCTGGAATGTAAAATTACCGGTATTATAATCTACGGGAACGACCTTATCCGTACCGGCTTTGATTTCCTGGCCTATTGCATTTATCTCTACAGACGCCGTGCCGGGGCCGACCACTCCGATCCTTCTTGCCGCTTCATAGGAAAGGTCAATTATTCTCCCTCTCACAAAAGGCCCCCTGTCATTGATCCTGACATCTGTCTCCTTATCATTATCAAGGTTCAAAACTTTTACATATGTGCCAAGAGGAAGGGTCTTATGGGCGGCAGTCATTTCATGCATATCATAGGTTTCGCCGTTTGCGGTCTTTTTCCCGTGAAAATCAGCCCCGTACCATGATGCTATTCCGCGTTCGCGAAAACCCTTTGAATCGGGAACAGGCTGATACCATTTCCCAAAAACCTGGTAAGGTCTCGGATATCCAGGGGTGGGGCGGGAAACAGGTGAAGGCGACCTGCCTGCAGAACAACCACACAATAATAACAGGGCAAAGACCCAGATGGGGAAATGTTTTATATTGATCGATTTTTTCTTAAATTTCATCAGATTTGTTTTTGATAAACTCGAAAAAAGGCCTATTGAAAACATTCAGGTTTTTCTTTGTGTCCTCCGTGATCTTTGTGTGAGAATGACTTTTTAAGAAGCCGTCATTTTTCAACAGCGATCTTCAACACATCCAGCATCTTTTCAACAAAATGAAATTTTATCTCCTTCTGCACCTTTTTGGGTATTTCTTCAAGATCCCTTTCGTTCCACTTCGGCAAAATGAGACTTTTTATTCCGATATTATGGGCGGCAAGAACCTTCTCTTTTATTCCTCCGACGGGAAGCACCTGCCCTCTCAAGGTAATCTCGCCCGTCATGGCAAGATATTTTTCTACCGGTTTGTTTTTTAAGAGCGAATATAAGGCTGTCAGCATTGTCACACCGGCCGAAGGGCCGTCTTTCGGGATTGCCCCTGCCGGAACATGTATGTGTATCTCATGGTTTTCAAAATATTCTTCCTCAATACCCAAAGACACGGCATTTGTTCTTATAAAGCTAAGGGCGGCAGTTGCGGATTCCTTCATCACGTCTCCGAGCTGTCCTGTAAGTATGAGTCCCTTTTTACCTTTCATGGCCGTAGCTTCAACAAAAAGAATCTCGCCGCCTGCCTGGGTCCATGCGAGTCCGACGGCAACACCCGGGACGGATGTTCTTGCCAATACTTCGGGATATATCCGTTCAGGACCAAGATATTTTGCTATGTTCTGAACCTTTATTTCAACGCTTCCTGCGTCGCCTTCCGCTATCTTTGTTGCCACCCCCCTGCATATCGTCGCAATTTCTCTCTCGAGGTTCCTTAAGCCGGCTTCACGGGTGTAGCCGGTAATGATGCGCCTTACTGCGCCATTCGTAAATAATATCTGGTCGGACCTGAGGCCGTGCGCTTTCCGCTGGCGGGGGACAAGGTGCCGGCCGGCTATTTTTATCTTCTCGTCTTCCGTGTACCCCAGAAGCTCCAGGACCTCCATCCTGTCCCTTAAGGCAGGTGGAATTGTATGAAGTACGTTTGCCGTTGTAATAAACATTACCTTGGAAAGGTCAAATGCAACATCGAGGTAGTGGTCCGAAAACGAATAATTCTGTTCAGGATCAAGCACCTCAAGGAGAGCCGACGAAGGATCTCCGCGGAAATCGCTTCCCACCTTGTCTATTTCATCCAGCATGAAAACCGGATTATTAGACCCGGCGCTTCTTATACCCTGAATAATGCGGCCCGGAAGTGCGCCCACGTACGTGCGCCTGTGCCCCCTGATCTCCGCTTCATCACGGACACCTCCGAGAGATATGCGTATGAACTTTCGCCCCAGGGCACGGGCTATGGATTTGCCGAGGGAAGTTTTGCCGGTTCCCGGAGGTCCGGCAAAGCAAAGGATCGGCCCTTTCGATTCCGGTTTCAGTTTTCGCACCGCAAGAAATTCTATAATGCGCTTCTTTGCCTTATCAAGCCCGAAATGGTCTTCATCCAGAACTTTCCTTGCCTTTTTTATATCAAGATTATCCTTTGTGTTTTCATTCCAGGGAAGAGTCGTAAGCCAGTCAAGATAAGTTGATGCTACGGTATATTCGGCTGAAGACGGATGCATGCGTGAAAGGCGGTTCAATTCCCGTTCCGCCTCTTTAAGCGCTTCCGGAGGCAGGTTCTTCTCTTTTACCTTTGTCCTGTAATCGTCGATTTCAACCGCCGTATCGTCCTTTTCGCCGAGCTCTTCCCTGATAGCTTTCATCTGCTGGCGCAGATAATAGTCCCGCTGGCTCTTGTCCATATCTCCCTTGACCTGAGACTGGATTTTGTTTCCCAGCTCGAGTATTTCCAAGTGATGGTTGGCCTGCTTTGTAACCTCTTTTAATCTCTTCCGCACATCATCCGTTGCAAGAATTTTCTGTTTTTCCTCCGAAGAACTGTTAATGATCGAGGCAACCATATCGGCCAGAATTCCCGGCTCCTGTATTGATTTTGCCATGTTTGCCATATCCTTCGGAAGGCCGGGAGTAAGCTCAACTATTCTTGCAAACAGGATCAACAGGTTTGAAACAAGCGCTTCCGTCTCCTTTCCTTTCGACTCTTTATCTTTTATATGCTCAACGCGGGCCTGCAGATAGGGTTTGCCGGCAATAAATTCCAGAACTCTGAATCTTCCGAGTCCCTGAACGAGAAGCTGCGCATTATTGTCATCCGACTTTGCCATCCGTAAAATCAAAGCGCTGGTTCCGACAGAGTACATATCTTCTTTCGGATCATCAGCCTCCCTGCCCGGCTTTTTTGATGCAAGCAGCCCTACAATCCGGTCTTTTGACATTGCCTCATCAACAAGCTGCACCGATCCTCCCTGCATTACTACAAGAGGTAAAACCATCTTCGGATAAAGAGAGGAATCGAACAAAGGCAGAACAGGAAGAATTTCCGGGAGCTTCTCGGCGCCCGGTTCCATCTGTGATTGCTGTTGAGTCATTGATACCTCCAAACTGATGAATACGAAACTTCAATTCGTAAAAAGAATAATCCCTAATTCAGAACAACCATTAAGACCGGCCGGATCATCCGTCCGTAATCGTTATTTTCCGGGTTTTATCGGATGATATTTTAGCAAGGCGTATCTGCAGAAAGCCGTTCAGGTAAGAGGCTGATACCTTGTCCGTGTCTATAGGAGCAGGAAGGTAAAGTATGCGTTCAAATGTTCCGTACTGTATCTCTGCAAGCCGGTATGTTGCGCTTTCGACACGGGGAATTTCTTCACGGTTTCCCCTGATTCTTATCGCCCTGCTGCTTATTTCAACTTCAAGGTTCTCTTTGTCGATTCCGGCAATCTCCCCAAGAACAATAACCTCCTGAGGCGTTTCATAAATATCCATCTGTGGTTTCCATGCCCGTTCGGAAAGAGAAAACATCGGGCTTATCGATCTGAACATGTCGTCTATGGATTTTTCATATCCGGAATCCGACGTTCCAAAATCACTGCCGAATCGTATCTTGATATAGTCCATGTCAGTCTCCTGATTTATAAAACCTGTAATTATTTTCTAAGCCTAACCCCGATAAACGGGATAAGTAAGTTTACGAGATTATTTCCTGCCGGAAAAACGCAGGAAATAATCTCTTACTTACTAAAAAACAAGCGCATTCCCCGCTTTTATGCTGCGGTAAACCTTAATCCTATATTAATAGGAGCCAATTGCAAAAGTCGTCATTCCCGTGCAAACGGGAATCCAGAAATTTTTGC
>CAYVMK010000239.1:0-4284 GCA_964452445.1 uncultured Desulfonema sp.
TATTTATGCTATGTTTCTCCTTGCTATATACTAAAAGTATCCTTTCCTCCATTAGCTCCTTGAGCATTTTTATAAAGATAGGTGAAGAAGTTTTATTTTTTAACTCTTGAAATAGATTATCTGCAGAAATCTTTTCCAACATAACTTTTAATAAAGCTGCCTTGAGAACATCCCCCTTGATTTCAAAGTCGGAACTTACGCCGTAATTCTGCATAAGATTATAAATATCCTTAAGAGACAGAGCTAACCCTTTGAATTCATCCACCATACCTCGTAGTTCCTTATCCTTATCTCGTATACTTTGCAACATAAAAACATGAGTTGTATACGGCCCTAACTCGACAAAAAGGCCATCGCGAATTAACTCTAGAGAATTACGTAAATAAACATTGCCGGTCATACGGTCAATTAATACAACATAAGAATCCTCGTCATACTGTAACCCGAGTAGACTAGCAACATCTCTAAGTTGAATAATATCTCGTTTAGTTTCAACAACAAGCGTACTCAATAAATATTCCACAAATTCATTCTTAAAACTCACTGGTAATAAACTCTGTTCAAGAAGTGCATCAAAGCTTACATTTAAAACAAGACACTCCTGATTAAGATTTCCCCCTTCAAAAAATAACCCAATATTTGACCAACTTATATCATATTTCTTAGCTATTGATAAAACCTCTTGACGAGAAATAGCTCCTCCAGACTGATTACTGACAACAATACTTGCCCTTTTCTCTGTGAAGCGTGCAAAAGAAAGAATGGAAGAATTTCCATTATTAAAAACATAAAAACCGCCATTACGAAAGAGAGGATCTCTAGATAAACGGAATATTTCTTCAAAGTCCTGACGCACCTCTGGATGTTCGCTGTCATCTAAAATAAGATTGCGGCCGCTGGCAGTAACAAGATAGCCATGCCCAAGTTGTTCATCGTGAAAAATGCTTTTACCGGGAAGCGCAGCAATAGCTATTGCCTGATTTTTGAAACGCCTGGATATTACATCAAAACGTGAATTCCGCTCAAAGCGAAAATTTGGTTGATCGTCATGGCTAATAGAACCCAGCCTTCTGCGCATATGTTCATCAAAAGATGTATCTACCAAATACCTGCGTAAACCTGGGATATTTTTGTTTTTAACAAGCAGATTATAAACGTGCAACTGAAGAATACTGTTAAAACCAGTGCGATCCAAAACATCAAAAAACCAGAATCCTTCTCCAAAGAAATAAAAATTCTTGTCCTTTGCTCTTACTGCGGGGATCATTTCTTCATAGATTTCCCATTGCCCATCGAGAGAAGGGCAGCTAAGAACATGGTCCTTCCATACATTAATGAAACCTCGCTCCTGTCCCCAGGAACCAACCACAGCTGTTTGAGCGGAATCTACACGAACACCACGAACACCCATTTCCTGAATATGGATAGCTATATCCTTAAGCGCGTGCCTTAACTCGGGGTTACTTAAATCAAACATAACCTGCAAATCCCAGAAATATTTTCCATCTGGCTTCATCGTTGCATCCCGGCTTAAAACAAGCAAGATCCATTTTCCTAATTTAGTTGAATAATGTAAAAAGTAACTCTTGTTCTCAGCCAATATCTTTTCTACAAGCTTTGTAAAACGTATCTGAACATCATTCAAGCTCTGCTGTTTAAGAGCATTCCCAGAAACAGCGCGCGCCTCATCTAAATCTTTTAATTGTCGCTGATAATCTTCAGGAATATCTTTATATATATACCAATATCCTTCTCCCTGCTGCAAGCTTTCATCTATTAACCAGTTAGCATCAACCGCTGAACTATGAGGAACAATATCAAGAAAAATCTCCACCCCTGGATTATTAGCAATTAACCGTTCCAGCCCCACCCTGCCACCTAAATAAGGATTGGGTTCATATTCTGGCACGGCAAAAGCTGCGGCACTAAGATTTTTATCACCTGCGGCAGTATCGCGGACAATAGAAATTATACGTCCTTCCCTATCCCGATTGGTATATAAAAATGCCATTTCACCATTACTCTCAACCCGAAAATCATAGTCACCCTTACCAGTCTTCTCGCTCATTTTACTTTCTTTAAAAGCACCTATAAGAAGCACCTTTTCAGCGCCAAGCTCCGCAAGATGCCTAACCTCTTGAGAAATTTCATCAAATGATTTATAAAGACGGGAATTTATTACAACCAGTGGCTCAAAATTTCTATCCAATACGGCCGGTTGATCCTGTGGTAAAACAGGCTCTTCAGATAATTTATTTTTATATAGTTCTTTAAGCTGATCAACTGAAAGAGCCGCAGCTAAATCAAATATCTTTTCGGGGGAAACAGGGCTAGAACTTACAAAAGGAATGGAATTCTTAAAGATGGACAGGCTATCTTTTGCCGAGGGACCAGCGCGGATTAATCCTGTTTTCCCTATATACGTAATATACCCTTGTGCTTGACATTCTATTACAGGACTACTGGCCAACCCGCCCAAGCCTCTCAAGCCCACCTTAGCAACCCAATTATTGCCATCAATACCCAATACAATCTGGAAAGTATTTCTTGCTTTCTCGGTATCGCCTTGCATTTTATAAGAACTCGCCATCGTATTAAGTGCGCCCGTATTATAATTATCGATCTGCACAATAATTCTAGCTAATTGAATAGCTTTCTCGTATTGGCCAGCCCGTAAGAATATATCAGCCATATCGGTTAAAACCCCTGTATGTCGCTTATCCTGCTGAAGAGTATCATAATACCCCATAACACGCACAAGCATTTCATTGTCCACCTGACCATACACCCCTAATGCTATACGTAAAGCTTCATAGATATACCAATGATAAGAACCTATGTAGTTTTCATGTTTATTTATCGTTTCCCGTGCTTCTTGAAGTATTAACTCACTAATTCTAGAATCAATAGCATGATTACTCATGCGCAGTTTTTCTAAGACTTGATCAAACTTACGCTTCAGATTTTCGATATCCGGCTCAGGATACAATTCATCAGCATGATTGTGAAGCACAAAGCGGTTTTGCTGACCAACCATTGCTTTGATTTCTTCGCCGTAAAGATACAGAGGTAGCCATTTCTTCTGAGAAGAATCAACATTATCGCTGTATGGACGTGGCATAACAATAACTTCCTCTCCTGCAATAGTAAATTCAACGATTAACTCCTGATACCGCATTTTAAAGTTTATTCGTTTAATAGTAGCTGGTAAATTTGGAGCAATAGTAATTACGCCTTCATTTAACTGAAGTCCAACAAACCCTCTTAGAAGCGCGTAATATATACCGCCGTTATTTGCCAAAGGAATGCCCTGACGGCCATTTTTATATTTGTTGGCTTCGGATAGTAAACGCACACCTATTAAGAATATATCTTCGGATCTTCTACGATGAGAAGAAAGAAGTTCATATATAGAGGTTGCGGTAAAGACTAATGATGACTCCCCGGAAGTTTTAGTAGTATAAAAACGGCTATTAACTTCCAGATGTTCATGATCAAATATACTAGCACCCAAGCGCTGACATAGTAACTCTTGAAATCCTCGCGGGAAGATTTCACGCAAAATAAATACCATCATAGCATCAGGCTGTCTGGCTAATTGATATCCAGAAGGATGAGCGCCTTGCAAATTCATCAATACTTCCTTCCTGATCTTGTTTTCATACCAGGGAATTTCAGGGGCAAGAAAAACATCTATCGGCTGGCGTTCCAAGAAATATTCTGACTCAAGCAACAGCTTAGTCCTAGGATTATAGGGAATATAAATCTTATCAATTACGTCTCTTCCTCTCGCTGCAAAATCATCGTATTCCTTACGACTCATTCCTATTTTCTCTAAGATTTTATCCTGCTTAACAGTTTCAAGCTCCTCAAAATACCCTAACGCAGCATAAATAGCAAATGCAGTCTGGATATTGTTAAAAGCATTATTCAAGACTCCCGGTTTAGTGTCATTAAAATCGTTCTCCCCCCACTCATTTGGACCAAGTGAACGAGTATCATAACTCTTACGGCTTTCATTCCACTTGGTATAATTTGGATGAGCTGCAAGGCGGGCTATTTCCAATACCAGTTCAATGCCATAATTTTCTAAAAACTCCTTGTCTCCCGTTGCTTCATAATACCGCATAACCGCTGCAACAATATCCCAATTAACATGAATCTCATAACGACCAGTTAAATCTTCTCCAGGGATCGGGCCAACATCAAAATCACGTATTTGTGGAGTTGTTAATTCTTCCCCACCACTATACACAAAACACACCCCCAAACACACCCAACACA
>CAYVMK010000240.1:0-4270 GCA_964452445.1 uncultured Desulfonema sp.
GCTGAAAGAATGGTGGTACTATTTCTTTCAGTGCACCGAATGCAGGCGCTGCTCTGTGTTTTGCCCTTACGGCATCGACACAGCCGAGATAACAATAATGGCCAGGGAGATATTCAACCTCCTCGGGCTTAACATCGACTGGATAGCGACCCCTGTTGCAAACTGTTACAGAACAGGAAACCATCTTGGAATTCAGCCTCATGCTTTCAAGGAGATGATTGAATTTTTTGTGGATGATATAGAGGAAAAGACAGGTGTTAAGGTTGAGCCCACCTTCAACAAAAAGGGCGCCGATATACTGTTCGTAACTCCCTCCGGCGATGTTTTTGCGGATCCGGGCACTTACACTGCCATGGGCTATCTGATGCTTTTCCATTACTTAAAGGAGCAGGGTCTTAATGTTACATGGAGCACATATGCATCAGAAGGCGGAAACTTCGGGTTTTTCACTTCCCATGAAATGATGAAACGTCTTAATTCAAAGATGTATGCAGAAGCAAAGCGTCTCGGTGTAAAATGGATTCTCGGCGGCGAGTGCGGGCATATGTGGCGTGTCATAAACCAGTATATGGACACAATGAACGGTCCGGCCGATTTTCTCGAAGAGCCGGTTTCTCCCATAACGGGAACGAAATTTACGAATGCAAGATCAACGAAAATGGTTCATATATCTGAGTTTACGGCCGACCTTCTATATCATAATAAACTTAAGTTTGATAAAAGCCGCAATGACAACCTTATAGTCACCTACCATGATTCGTGTAATCCTGCCAGAGGCATGGGCCTTTTTGATGAACCGAGATATGTCATAAATAGTGTATGCAACCATTTCCATGAAATGCCGAGAAACACCATCAGGGAGCAGACCTTCTGCTGTGGCAGCGGATCGGGTCTTAACGCCGGGGAAAATATGGAACTGAGGATGTGCGGAGGTCTTCCGAGGGCCAATGCGGTAAAGCATGTTCATGAAAAATTCGGGGTAAACATGCTGGCCACTATTTGCGCCATCGACAGGGCGGTTCTTCCGCCGCTTATGGATTACTGGGTTCCGGGAGTAGGAGTCACTGGTCTTACCGAGATGGTTGCAAATGCCTTGATAATGCCGGGTGAAGCCGAAAGAACCACCAACCTGCGCGGCGAGCCGCTTACAGGAATGGAGGAGTAAAATGTCTGAAGAAAAAAAGATATACGATAAAGGTATAGTCGTAGCCGGTCTCATAATATTTATAGTTATTTTTATGTTTCCTTTCTGGTATAATTTAGGGAAAGCCGCCCCGGTTCCTGAGCCTGTGCTTACGGAGAAGGCCAAGGCCGCAAAGGAATGTATAGAACCCAAGGTATTTATGAAGTCTGAGCACATGCAGATTCTTAATGACTGGAGAAGCTCAGTTGTACGTGATGAAAACAGAGTTTATATCAGCAGCAAAGACAAAGAATTTGATATGAGCCTGTCCAACACGTGCTTGGATTGCCATTCAAATAAGGCCGATTTTTGTGATAAATGCCATAATTACGCATCGGTGAATCCTTACTGCTGGGATTGCCATATTGATAAGCCGAAGGAGAATAAGTGATGGAGAACAGCAGAAGAACCTTCCTGAAAATAGCTGGGATTTCAGCGCTGGGACTGAGCGTAAAGCCTGTTTTTAATGCCTTTGCAGTATCCGAAGAACATGGCGGGAAAAAGGAAGCTAAAGTAATTCCTAAAAAAGGCGCTCTTACAGCTAAAAGGTGGGCAATGGTTATTGATACCACCAAATTTAAATCTGCGGAGGATCTGGCGCCGATAATCGAAGCCTGCCATAAGATTCACAACATCCCTGTTTTTGAAAATAAGCGCCATGAAATCAAATGGATCTGGGAAGAAGAGTTTAAGCATGCTTTTCCCGACCTGGAAAATGAGTACATCAATGACAGGATAAACAGCTTGCCGTTTCTGATTCTGTGCAATCACTGCCAGGATGCTCCCTGCGTCAGAGCCTGTCCTACAAAGGCAACTTTTAAGCAGGAAGACGGTATTGTTGCCATGGATTTTCACAGGTGCATCGGTTGCCGCTTTTGCATGGCCGCCTGCCCGTACGGTTCAAGGAGTTTTAATTTCAGGGATCCCCGCCCCTTCATAAAAGAGACAAACAAAAAATTCCCGACCAGAATGAGGGGGGTTGTTGAAAAATGCAATTTCTGCAGCGAGCTCCTTGCAGAAGGAAAACAGCCTGCCTGTGTTGAAGCATCCGACGGGGCTCTTGTTTTTGGGGATCTGGATGATCCGGAGTCCGAAGTGAGAAAATTGCTGAAGTCTAATTATACAATTCGCCGTAAAACGGCCCTCGGTACCGGGCCTGCTATTTACTACATCGTATGAGGTGGTTATGCTTGAATTAGCGCTTAAGGGAAGCAAAAGATATTATGGATGGATGACGGCTCTGCTTGCCGTTATCGGCTTGGGATTCGGGTGTTATTTATGGCAGCTTAGTTTCGGCCTTGGTATTACCGGTATGAGCAGGGATGTTTCGTGGGGATTTTATATTGCCCAGTTTACTTTTCTTGTCGGGGTCGCCGCCTCGGCTGTCATGCTGGTATTGCCCTATTATCTTCATAACTATAAGGCATTTGGAAAGATAACGATTCTGGGGGAATTTCTGGCTGTGTCATCTGTAACCATGTGCCTCCTTTTTATCATTGTGGATCTTGGGCAGCCGATGCGCGCTTTAAATGTAATTTTATATCCGACTCCCAATTCAATACTTTTCTGGGATATGATTGTATTAAACGGATATCTTTTCCTGAATATAGTTATCGGCTGGCAGGTTCTTGAAGCAGAAAGAAATTCCGTTGCGCCCCCGGCATGGGTTAAACCGCTTATATACCTTTCAATACCGTGGGCGGTAAGTATTCATACTGTAACGGCATTTCTGTATTGCGGTCTTCCAGGCAGAGGCTTCTGGCTTACCGCGATTCTTGCCCCCCGATTCCTTGCCTCGGCGTTTGCGGCAGGCCCTTCTTTTTTAATTCTTTTATGCCTTATTATAAGGAAGCTTACCAAGTTTGATCCGGGAAAAGAGCAGATTCAGACTCTTGCCAAGATAGTTACATACGGTATTATTCTTAATGTCTTTTTCCTCCTTTGCGAGGTTTTTGTAGTATTTTACAGCAAAATACCCGAACACATGGATCACATGAAGTATCTTTTTGTGGGATTGCACGGGCATGGTGTTCTTGTGCCGTGGATGTGGACATCGGTTGGGTTGATGCTGACATCTATCATTCTTCTTGTAAATCCCATGACAAGGAAAAACGAAGCAGTGCTGGCGGTTGCGTGCCTTTGTGTTTTTTTCGGCACCTGGATCGACAAGGGGCTTGGAATGATCTCGGGAGGATTTGTTCCCTCTCCGCTGCATCATGTAAATGAATATGTTCCGACGCTTCCGGAGATCATAATTACGCTTGGCATATATGCAACGGGATTTTTAGTGTTAACGGCGCTGTTCAAGATGGCAATATCGGTTAAGGAAGAACTGTCGGCATGATATTCGAATATATTTTGACCAAACACAGGTAATTATATAATTGGTGAGGGGTACACAGGTATTTCGATTGGCGTTTGGTTTTGAGTTATGAAACAGGCTTTGTTGAAGCCACCCAGACTCGAAGGTTTGGGTGGCTTTTTTATTTTGTGCGGAGATGGCGTTTTGAGAAAGCTTCTTGTTATAGACAATTACGATTCCTTTACATACAACCTCGTGCAGATGTTTATGCCGTATGATATTTGCATTAAAGTCCACAGAAATGATTCAATAGATCTTTATGAGGTTGAAACAATGCGGCCTGACTATATTGTGATCAGCCCGGGTCCGAAAGATCCTGCAAGCGCCGGGATATCAACCCCGGTTGTAAAAACTTTTTATAAAACGATACCGATTCTGGGAGTCTGCCTCGGCATGCAGTGCATTAATGAGGCTTTTGACGGGATTACCATCCGGGCTCCCGAACCTGTGCATGGAAAAACAAGTTTTATTGAACATAATAACAGGGGAATTTTCAGAGGAATGCCATCTCCATTCAAGGCGGCGCGATATCATTCGCTTATGGTAAAATTAAACAGCACCGGACTTTCAGTTACGGCCCGAACCTCTGACGGGATAATTATGGGCATTTCACATTCTATATTTCCCCTTCATGGCGTACAGTTTCATCCAGAGAGTTTCATGACTGAGAACGGGCGGATGCTAATTGATAACTTTTTAAAACTGACGGCCTCGTAAAAAGTCAT
>CAYVMK010000241.1:0-4263 GCA_964452445.1 uncultured Desulfonema sp.
GCGGATTGGAGAGCATTATTCCAGGTCTCCTATTGACAACGCTACCAAAATTTTAAGTCTATTTGAACTGTTCATATCTTTCATAAGCATACTAATTTGTATACTTTTATATGACATGTGTAATCTGAAGGAGTGATTTTGTCAAGAGGACGTTTGATCGTATTTAATAATTTCACGCCGGATCCCGAAATAAAACTTATCAAACAGGCAGCCTAACGACAAATTTAGCGCCGCCTGACTCAGAGCTTTCAAGGGTTATACTCCCTTTATGTTTGGCGACAATCTCGTGGCACATATAAAGCCCAAGGCCTGTTCCCTTTCCGACATCTTTTGTCGTGTAAAAAGGCTTGAAAATATCCCGGCGGATTGATTCCGGGATGCCCGGTCCATTATCCGCGCATTCAAATACAACCTGTTTTTTCATATCATCATAAAATGTTGAAAGAATGATCTTTCCGCTTTTTGAATCAGCAGCCTGAAAAGCGTTTAAAATTATATTAAGAGCCACCTGCCCCAGGTTGGCAAAATTACCTTTGATATCAGGCAGGTTATTTTCGTAATTTTCCGTAATGACGACATTGCTCTTTTTTAACTTGTTCGACAGGATTCTTAACGCATCCTTTATTACAAGGTTCATGCAGACTGTCTCAAAATAACTGTGGCTTTGTCTTGAAAGAC
Source organism: uncultured Desulfonema sp. (assembly GCA_964452445.1). Classification (GTDB taxonomy): domain Bacteria; phylum Desulfobacterota; class Desulfobacteria; order Desulfobacterales; family RPRI01; genus RPRI01. Next base: position 679 of record CAYVMK010000241.1, read on the forward strand.
CGAGGAGGCTTGAGACAACCCCCTTTGCCCTCCCAAGCTCTTTTTCCGCAAACTCAAGATCCGAAATCAATTCCCGGAGATTCGCATTTTCTTTGTCCGGTTTCTTAAGCTCTTCTATGGCCGATTGCACAAGACTTGTGCTGCTTGAAAGAGGATTATTGAGCTCATGCGCAACCCCTGCCACAAGCTGGCCGATAGCCGCAAGGCTTTCGGATCTGACAAGCTGCTCCTGCGCTCTATCCTTCTCACTAAGCGCATTTTTCAAATCACGGGTTCTTTGTTCAACCTTTTCTTCGAGGCTTTTGTTGAGTTCATCTATGACTTTGTATGACCGGGTATTCTGAACGGCAAGAGCGCTCTGCATGGAAAGAGTTTCAAGAAGATCGAGATCTTCGGGAGTATAAAGATCACCGGAAAGTTTTTCTCCAAGAATAATAAATCCGTTCAGCGATTCCTCGAATATCATCGGCAAAGCCATTTCTGCATGAAATGAATCCATTACCGAAAGAACTTTTTGTATCTCAGGATCATCCGAACGCTCCATCAGGCTCTTTCTGATAAGCGGCCTGCGGCACTTTTCCATCAGCGTTATAAAATATGATTTGCCTGAAATAAGTGATTCATCACCGGTATATATATGGCTTCCTTTTGCAGAGCAGATGGCAAAGCCTGAACCGGCCTCGTTATGCAAATAAATGTTTTGCAGATAAAGAGCGCAATTATCGACCTGTATGGCGTTTGTGACTGTTTCCGTCAGCAATCTCCCGATCTCCTTAAAATCGAGGACGGAGACTATCATCCGGCTTACATGTTTTATTGTCTTCTGATAGTCGTACTTACCTTTGAAAAAAAGCCGGTCCACTATCTTCTGTATCTGCGTCTTGAGCGGCCCGAAAATGAAAGTAATAATCAGAAAAAAAATTACAGGAAAATATATCGAACCCGGGAAATAATAATCCTTGAAAACCTTGTGCGCCAGCATGACGACAAGGGCGTAAAGTCCCGTAAGAAATGCCGTAAGGAGCGAATAGACGAGGCTTTTTTTTATCAGAACCCCCATATCGAGAAGATCATACTTAAAAAGCCCCACAGCAAAAACAATAAGGGGGATGAAGCTTAAATTGCCCGGCGGATATACGGGATAACCGTGTATGGGCAAAACATTCAGCCCGTTCATAAGGCCCATGAGCCCGAACCCTGTAAAAACATATTTCAGCTTGTTTTTTCTTATGCTGCTTTTTTCCCTGCGTATTGCATTATAGAGCAGTGTAAGAACATATATCGTTATGAAAAGACTCCCTAAGCCGAATAAAGGGTAAAGCTTCCCCGCCCTTGCAAAGTTGCCGAAATAATGCCTGTGCATCGATTCAATATATAATGGTGTGGGAGTCAGCCACATCAAGGCAAAAGCGCACGCATACGCAAATCCTGTAAGCCATTTACGGTTGTTTATGTTGAGATACGCGTGGAAGAAGTGAATATAGACGGGAAACAGGTAAATTATAATAAAATGATCGGCGCGGCTTATAAAAAGAGCTGTCGCGTCAGATTTCACATTTAAAACAAGGAATATATCGATATACAGAAAGGACCCGAGAAGGCAGAGAATGAAAAAAAGGATATTGACCTCGGTTTTTCTGCCCCGTATAAGAGTCAATACGGCCAGTCCGAGAAAACAGCATAAAGTCAGTAAAGGTGGAATGCTGTAAGGATTTATCATCTGCTTTCAAGCATCTCGCGTGCGTGCGCAATCGTTGCCCGTGTGATTTCCTCACCCCCGAGCATTCTTGCAATTTCTTCTACTCGTTCATTTTCAGCCAGCGGCGTAATGGTTGTTCTTGTTCTTCCTCCTGATACATGTTTCGAAATCCTGAAATGATGATCGCCGAATTTTGCAATCTGCGGAATATGGGTAATGCAGATTATCTGGTGATGGCGTGCAAGGGATGACATTTTTCTTCCGACAACCTCGGCGACACCGCCCCCGATGCCTGCGTCAACCTCATCAAAAACAATCGTCTCAACCGATTCGGTACCTGCAAGCAGAGCCTTTAATGCGAGTATAACCCTTGAAAGCTCTCCTCCGGAGGCTATGCCGGAGAGAGGCTTTAAAGCCTCTCCCACATTCGGAGCGATCAGAAACAGAGCTCTGTCGATCCCTGTTTCATTTATGATGCTGCCGGCGGTTGTAAAAAACAAATCGGCGCTGTCTGAAGCCGGCTGGGTTTGCAGGGATACTTCAAATTTTGTGCGGGGCATTTTAAGTGTTGAAAGCTCTTTTTCCACTTTTAAAGCAAAATCCTTTGCGCTTTCTCTCCTTTTTTCAGAAAGCTCTCTTGCGCAGGCAGCAAGCTCTTTATGCAAAAGGCCAAGTTTTTTCTGCGTTTCATCAATCGTTTCGGAGAGATTTTCGATTCCGGAAAGCTCCATCCGGATGGCATCAAGCTGTTCAAAAACCGCCTGGAGAGACCCCCCGTATTTGCGCTTCAGTTTGTTTAAAACATCAATGCGTGACTCAACCGCATCAAGTACCTTTTCATCCGTTTCAATTTTTGCAAGATAGGCCCTAAGGCCGTTTGCGGTTTCTTCGATACTATAGGCGGCTTCAGCAACAGCCTCTTCCTTTGAGGAAAGCTCCGGATCAAGCCGGCTTGCCTTATTAAGGTTCTTTCTGACAATTCCGAGCCGCTCGGTTACCGATTCCTGGGCGCTGTAAAGCTCCTCGATGCTGCTGTTCACAGCCTCAAAAAGGGTTTCTCTGTTTTTCAGCCTTGTTCTGTCCTGCTCAAGGGATACATCCTCCCCCGGTTTAATTGCCGCATCAATTATCTCTTTTTTCTGATACGAAAGATATTCGATCTGCTCGGTGCGGCGATCTTTAACCGAATTAAGCTCTTTCAACTTTTTAACAAGAGGAACTGTTTCATTGTAAAGTCCGGCCAGTTCATTTCGCATCGGCATAAGGCCGGCAAACTGGTCGAGGATTAAAAGATGCTGTTCCTCTTTCAGCAAGCCCTGGTGCGCGTGCTGCCCCGAAATGCTGGCAAGATTCTCGGTTACCGAGTCTAAAATCTGAATCGTTGAAAGCCTTCCGTTTATATATATCCTGTGACGCTCATTTTTTGATATAATTCTTCTGATAAGCAGCCCTTCGGAAGGATCATATCCCTGCTCTGTTATTAGTTGGGCAACCCTGCTTTGGGGGGCTATTTCAAACAGGGCTTCAAGCTCTGCTGTTTCAGCGCCGGTCCTGACCATTGTGGCGGTCGCCCTGCTTCCAAGCAGAAGATTTACGGCATTTATTATGATAGATTTGCCCGCGCCCGTCTCCCCGCTTAAAACGGTCAGGCCGTCTGAAAAACGGATGTTAAGGTCATCGATTATCGCAAAGTTTTTTATGGAAAGTTCTCGAAGCATAATAAACAAGCCAAGCCGAATTAAAAGAATTTGTTTTGATCGCGGGTACCAGTGTTGTTATTACACAACCATTTGTTTTTGTAAAGATAGATGATATGATTCGGGCGGAACTCAGGTCTATTTTCCTTTTGACTTTCCATATCTTATTACATAATATCGCAATATATG
>CAYVMK010000242.1:0-4258 GCA_964452445.1 uncultured Desulfonema sp.
CTTTTTTTACGGTGTTGCTTCTGGTCAGCCAGCCTGAGTGGTGCATGGTTGCAAGCGAATAAGTCGATATCCATGAGAGGCTCACAAAGACGAAAAGTCCGTACAGATAAGACAAAAGCGCGTCCGAGTTTCCGCATCGTTTCGTATATACTATTCCGGTTACGGTTGATGTTATTATTATGCCGACCATGACACATAATCCGAACCCGAAAGGCTGCCAGTAGATGCAAGCTATTGTTGCAAACAGGAAGAACGGAGACAGGATGATTCCGAACCAGTGCAGAATGAGGTTTATGCGCAGCCCTGCTACGGAATCGTTTCTGAATTTTTTAAATGCGAACCTCGACATTGCTATGGATTCCCGTATATGGCTGCGCGCCCAGCGGAGGAACATCTTGCAGAGGCCCGTGTATCCGGTTGGCACATTGGTATATGCAACGGCATTCTGCTGGTATAAAACATCATAGCCTTCCCTGATGATAAGGTTCGTTATGGCGCGGTCTTCCCCGATATTCGACGGCCTTCCGAAAAAGGTCTGATTCAGCCATTCCTGAAGAATGGGCGCGACCGCTTCCTTTCTGTAGGCGGCAAGGGCTCCGGGAGTGCACATCACCATGTTTACCATGCTCTGGCTTGCGCGTATGAAATCAAAACTGAAGACGAACAATACATCCAGCATCCTTGGAATTATGCCTTTATCATGGTTTAAAACACGGATGTTTCCGGAAACGGCCCCGACCCTGAAGTTTTTTACCATCGGGCTTATGAGGTTTTGCAGCGTTTCAGGTTTTACTTCCGAATCGCTGTCAACGGTAACAAGAACCTCGCCCCTGCTCTGCTGAAATCCTGCATACAGCGCATGCCTTTTTCCCTTGTTGCAGGGGAGCTTTAATGCCGTGACCTTCCTTCCAAGTTCCTGTTTTGCCTTGCATATCCAATCCCACGTGTCGTCAGAGCTTCCGTCATCAACAGCGATGACCTGAAGCTTTCCCGAAGGATAATTGCTTGCGGCAAGGCTTTTAAGGGTCATGTAAACCTGCCTGCCTTCGTTGAATGCGGGAACCACTACGCTGCATGAAAGAAGTTTATCATGGGAGCAGGGAGAGACCGGCCTGTATTTCCAGACAAGACAAGATCTCCATATCAATTCAAGTATGCTTATTGAAAGAAAGAAAAGCGCAAAGAGCATAAAAGCGAGTCCGTAAGAAATTTCCATCAATTCTTCGCGGACTTCGCCAAGATGTTCCAGATATATTATGTCTGCCGCAATAATTCCTGCCATAGCCGCACAGATTAATATTTTAATAATTATATCAAGATGTTTCTCTTTTGCAGGCAGAGCCTGGCTGAGAGCATTAAGATATTGCCTGAAATTTACTGTAAAATGTGAAAGAACCGATAAAACCTGCACATTATTTAACGATACTGACATATATTTCATCCTGGTTAAGAAGACACAAAAGCCTGCATGCCGCCGGCTAAAAAAACCGGTATGGTGACAATACAGGCTGTTTTGATTTTTTTTATCCCGAAAAAAATGACGGAACATCCGTCACCGGCAGAACCTGCGGGAATTTTCAAGTTTGAACTTCTACTCCTGCTTAAGGTTAATGTCAACAAGAATAACACAAGAATAATATATTTTGACTCAAAATACGCAGGATTATCAAAAAGAATTAAAATTAATGGATTACAGATGGTTATGTCTTTATTCCGTCCCGGATCTTTCTTATAACAGCTTCGGCGGCGCGCAGTCCGTCCACGGCGGAGCTTACTATTCCTCCAGCGTAACCTGCGCCTTCTCCTGACGGAAAGAGGCCGGAGAGATTGACCGATTCACCGGTTTCATTGCGGGAAACACGGACCGGGCTTGAACTCCTTGTTTCAGCGGCATAGAGAAGAACTTCTTCATTGAGGACTCCTTTAAGAAGTGAAAGCATTTTGGGGATTGCGGCCGCAAGCGTTGCGCAGACAAAACCGGGAAGAATCATATGCAGATCTGCGGGCATGGATCGCGGCCAGGAGCGCTTTGCAGGAAGATTCCCATGGTATTTATTCTTAAGGAAATCGGAAAGAGGGGATGCCGGAAGTGAATAATCGCCTCCACCCGCATTATATGCAAGGCGTTCTATCTTATCCTGGAACCCGATTCCAGCAAGGCCGGAATATTTTCCGTCTGCCTCATTTCCGTAATCGGCGGGATGGACGGGAACAAGGAAAGCCGCATTTCCGAATCCTCCCGGACGGGCGGAGAGGCTCATCCCGTTGGTCGTCAGAGCGCCGCTTGATGAAGCGCACGGGATTACCGTTCCGCCAGGGCACATGCAGAATGTGTAGCAGGCGCGGTTCTTTTTATCTTCCTTGAAAGTCAGGCTGAAGCCTGCAGCGCCAAGGCGCGGATGTCCGGCGAAGCCTCCCCACTGCGCTTTGTCTATGCGCTCCTGTGGAAGTTCGAGCCGGAGCCCGACGGCGAATGATTTTTGTTCCACCATGACGCCGGATTCGGCCAGCATTTGATATACATCCCTTGCGCTGTGTCCTGTCGCAAGGATGCAGTATTGTGTTTCAATATCCTGTCCGTTTACTATGATGCCGCAAAGCCTGCCGCTTTCAGCACGGATGCCCTCAAGCCGCGAATGAAACCGCACTTCGCCTCCCGCTCCTTCAATAAGGTTCCGGAAAGCCGGCGCTATTTTTTTCAGGATGTCGGTTCCAAGATGAGGCTCTGAGTCAATCAGGATATCTTCAGGCGCACCGCATTTTACGAGGGTTTCAAGAAAACGGCGCACCCTGAGCCTGTCTTTGCTTCTCGTGGTAAGTTTGCCGTCCGAAAAAAGCCCGGCGCCTCCTTCTCCGAAAAGAACGTTTCCTTCCGGATTAAGCTCCCCTTTTTTCCAGAAAAGCGAGACCTGGGATGTCCGCTCTTTAACGGGAGAGCCCCGCTCTATTAAAAGCGGAGAAAGGCCTGCTTCCGCCAGGGCAAGGGCGGCCATAAGACCGGCAGGGCCGGAGCCTATTACAACAGGGCGGCTTGTTGGCTTTCCGGATATTTTCGGGATTATTATTTCAGGAAATATCTTTTCTCCGGGAATTATCTGAATATCCTTATCATCCGGCAACAGAAAGCCGGCTGAGTCCTGTATTTCAATTTCAACATGTATTGAAAAAAAAGGCGCCTCACGGCGTTTCCTTGCATCTATTGAACGGCGGATAATCTTCAGGCCGGAGAGGAAGCCTTCACTGCATTTGAGTTTTTCGGCGGCGGCCTTCAGGATATCCTTCTCTTCGTAATCGAGCGGGAGCGGAAGCTGGCTGATTTTTACACGCATGAATCTTTTTGCCTCCCCAGGACGATTCCCATTGCTCCGGCAGCCGTCAGACCGAGACAGCCTCCTGTTATAAAAGCAGCTTTTGGTCCGAAAAATGTCCAGAGCCAGCCGGTTAAAAGGGATGCTGGAAGAAGCCCGATTCCGACGAGGGTGGCGTGGAGCCCCATGAATGTAGCTTTTTTATCGGAAGGGCAGAGGTCTGCTATGAGCGCTTTTTCAACTCCTTCCGTCATTGCGTAATATATTCCGTAAAGGCCGAACAGAATCCAGAGCCCCGAAGCGCTGCCGGCAAATGCAAATCCGAAATATACAAGACCATAAAACGTGTAACCCGATACAAGAAGCGTTCTTCTTCCTATTCTGTCGGAAAGACGTCCTGCAGGAAATGAAAACAGAGAATAGATTATATTGAATAACAGATAGAGAAGAAGAACGGACGGAATGTCGTATCCGAGATCATGGGCCCGCAGAAGCAGAAACTGGTTGGATGAATTGCCGAGCGCGAAAATAAAAACAACAGCAAGAAACAATTGCAGGCGGTGCGGCAGGCTTTTAAAGTTTAATGATAATTTTTGAATTTTTGCGCTTTTTGCCTCCTTAGCAAAAAAGAGAGCAAAAACTCCAAGCGCCGCCGGAATAAGAGACCAGAGAAAGATAGGTTTTATGCCGCCCTGATATCGGGTTGTGATAATATACGCAAGTATCACTCCTGCTGCAGATCCTGCCGTATCCATTGTCCTGTGAAGTCCGAAAGCCATCCCCATGTTTTGGGGAGGCGTCGATTCTGCGATTAAGGCATCCCTCGGAGCGGTTCTTATCCCTTTCCCGAAGCGGTCGGCGATCCAGCCAGACAGCACCATGGGCCAGGCTCCGGCAAAATATATCAGGATCTTTCCGATTCCCAAACAAAACCAAACACACCCAACACA
>CAYVMK010000243.1:0-4245 GCA_964452445.1 uncultured Desulfonema sp.
TGTGTTGGGTGTGTTTGGGTGTGTGTGTTTATAAATAGTATAACGGCGGCAAAGCTCCATGAAAGGCCTGAATGGAAAAAACTGCTTTGCACAGAGCCGGAGAGGGATTCCTTTATGCTGTCATAAACCCAGGTGCTCGGAAGAAGAGGAGATGACGGAGCTTTCAGTGTGTCTAAATAAACAACAACTGTTGAAAAAACGTCGGGGTCAACGAGTTGCTCCGGTTTTAACAGCCTGAAGACTATAAACAGGAACAGGAAGAGGGTAAATCCAAAGAACAAAAGAATGTTTTTCATGCGGCCGGCCGGAATGATAAAAACGGCAGCCATGACAAGAATCGAACTTATCCCGGATGATATAAATGAAAGGGATAAAAGCACAAGCGCTGTGTTCAGGTAGAAAAAAAAGCCGGCTTTGCTGACGATTCCCAGGGCAACGAAAACCGGAAGAGTGTATAAAACAACCATCCATGAGCTGTCCGCAGTACTTTCAAGCCACCTGGCAACAAAAATCCTGTTGCCGGAGACGGGCATGGAATGGACCAGGGCAAGATCTCTTGAAAGATAAAGTTTTGAGAGTGAAGTAAGAATGTTGCTGAAGATAAGAAAAGAAAAAGAAGTAAGAATGAGCATGGATAAAAGTTTAAAAATAAGAATATCTCCCAACCCTTCTATTCCACGGAAGTATTTAAGTGTCCTTAATGAAATTATAAAGATACCTATCCAGAAAAAAAAGCCCGCTGTTCCGAGCACAAGGTTGCGATAAAAGTCTTTCTTTGAATTTGGCGAAAGGAGTGGATTTTTAAAAGATAAAAATCTTGGCCGCAGCAGAATTAAAACATCTTTTAAAAAATCCGGCATCTGTTATTCCTGTATTATTCTTTTATAATGAGGTCAGTTTAATGAATGCATCTTCCAGGTCAGCATCAGCAAGGAGCGACTTTTTCTTCAGATCGTCGGTAGTTCCTGTTGCGATCACAACTCCCTTGTGTATTATGCCGATACGGTCGCACACATCTTCCGCAACTTTCAATGTGTGAGTCGACATGAAAATTGTCAAACCCTGCCCCGAGAGATGTTTAAAAAGATCTTTGACCATCCTTACGGCAACCGGATCAAGTCCCACCATCGGTTCATCAACTATTATCACTTCCGGATCATGGAGAAGGGCTGCCGCCATTATAAGCCTCTGCTTCATGCCGTGCGAGTATGCTTCTATAAGTTCGTCAGCCCACGCAAGAAGCGAAAACATGTTAAGCTTCTCCTCGGCCTTTGCAGCAAATGCCTTGTTGTCCACACCGTAAAGGTTTCCAATAAACCTTAAAAACTCTTTTCCTGTCAGTTTTTCGTACAGATAAGGCTTGTCCGGAATAAAGCCGATGTTTCTTTTGGCTTTTTCAGGTTCGTCTTTCATACTTATACCACAAATGTCAATGGAACCTGAAGTCGGGTCCATTATTCCGCCCATCATCTTTATAGTGGTTGTTTTTCCGGCCCCGTTAGGCCCGATAAATCCGAATATTTCCCCTTTTGGAATCGTAAGGCTTAAATTGCTTACCGCAGTGAACTCGCCGTATTTTTTTGTCAGATTTTCAAGATGTATCATTTGTAGTCAATCACCTTCAGTTTAACCTTTCCGATTATGCCCATAAGATCAAGCTGTTCTTTGGGGTCTCCCGATGAGAACCTGATATGGGTCACATCGGCAGGTATCTGGCCGAAGAGAGGATCAACCGTAACCCATCTCCCGAGATACAAAAGATTCCATGCATGGTAATAAAACCGGCCGTTTAAATAAACAAGTCCCGATTCGATCTTTGCAGGTATTCCTGCCGCTCTTGAAAGAGCGGCCATAAGAACCGCGTGTTCATTACAGTCGCCTGCCTTGTTTTCAACGGTTGATATCGCGTCGGGCAGAGATATAACCGGCCTTTTTTCTATGTTGGCGTTTATCCATTTCACAATCTTCTGCGCTTTTATCAAAGGCGGATCAGCCGGCTCTGTCGTTTTTGCGGCAATATCGATTATTTTTTTGTTATCGGACTGTATGAACTGTGTGGGTTTAAGAAAATGGAGCCAGGTTATTTTCGATTTTTCTTTGTATGGGTTCTCAGGCAGGTCGAGAAGGGATTCTTTTGTAATGGTAAGAATACCGTTTTTAAACGCTTGCCTATCGCCGATTATCTTTAACGAGCTGGCTTCAACCCCTTCAATTCTGACTTTCAAAAAAGAGAGTTTTCCGGGATCATCGATTACGACATTGGACTTGACCGAAGCGATCTTTGTTAAATCTTCGCTTGCCTGAAGGGATAATCCGTTCAGGGCATCTTCCTTTGTCGTTTTTTCAAGGCTCATTCCCAGAATGCCTTTTTCCTTGAGAATTTCCCCGTTATTTCCGATCCACAGATACTGTGTTGTTCCTTTAAAAGTAAGCAGCATCTTTATCGCGGTTGTTTTTTCTCCTCCTGTAATAATCTCTTCTTTTTCGCCGACTTTCACAAGCACTGGCGCCTGTCCCATTGTGGCCGGGTCAAAAATATCAAGTGTGAAAACATCCCCCGGGTTTGCTCCTCCTGCAAAAGCCGCATCTGCTACCCCGGCAGCAAGGTATGGCTTATTACTGACAGGAATGTCGATTTTGCGCGGAGCCCCTGAATCTCGGGTATAGATTGATAATATTTTTCCGTTGATCTCTCCGTTTGCCCTGAAAACAAACTTTCCGGAACTTATTTCAAAATCAAACGCTCTGAGCGTCAGATCCGGATTCAAATGTCCTTCCGTTTTAAGGTTTATATCCTGGATCATTCCCATTGTATTGACTCTCATGAAGACATATTCCTGCATTTTGTACCCGTCCGTTTCTTTTGAGAGAACCGAGCGGGAAAATCCTATTTTCCTGTTATGCTGCAGGATCTTCATCCAGGTATCTCTTTCAGCCAGACCTTTTTCCGGAGTAATGAAGGCATATTCAGGTATATCTTTTTTGAAAAAACCAATGCGTACTGCCAGTAAAACAGCAAACAGGAGGCACAGGAGCGCACCCGCAACCAGGAATGATTTGTTTTTATACAGAGACATTATTTATCGTCAGTTTCCGGATGAATACCAGTTAATAAGCTTTTACGAATGTATCAATATCAGACAGCATACGCATTAAGTCAAGTGTTTGATAAAAAAGCCGATTAAATATTGACTTTCCCTGATGGTTTTTTTATTTCAACAATCAGGAGGGAAAATGCCATGAACAGCAGATACATTGATCTGGAAATACAGGGAGGAATGATCAGGAGATTTACTGACCTTGTGCTGGACTACACCGGGACACTGTCTCTGGATGGAGTTCTCCTACCCGGCGTAGCGGAACGCCTTGCCCGTATCTCGGCCGGCCTGCGCATTACGATTATGACAGCCGACACATTCGGCAAGGCGGCTGACCAGACAAAGGGTCTGCCTGTAGATTTCAGGATCATCAAGACGGGTATCGAAAAGGCGGATGCGGTTTTGATGATGGGCGGCGAAAAGGTAATAGCTGTCGGCAACGGCCGTAACGATGTGCCTATGATGGGACGGGCGGGTTTGAAAATTGCGATTATAGGTCCCGAAGGGGCCTCAGCAGAACTGGTACGGGTTGCCGATGTAGTTGTATGTGATATCCGTGACGCCCTGGACCTGATTATTCACCCGCTGCGGTTAAAGGCAACTTTGCGGGATTAATAAAAACTAATAGAATAATTATCTGCGTTTATCGGCGAAAATCCGCGTCTAAGAATTTAATAAGGGAGGTTTAAAATTGAAAAATCTCTTGACCTTTTTCCGGGAAAACGACAAATTCGCCGGTCATTCCGGAATAGAGCTTCTTGAAATTTCGGAAGGCCGGGCAAAAGCCGTGATGAAAATTAAAAAACATCATCTGAACGCCGTTGGCATCGTTCACGGAGGGGCGATTTTCACTCTTGCCGATTTTGTTTTTGCGGCAGCGTCCAATTCGCACAGGACGGTTGCCGTGGCAATAAACGGAAGCATATCGTATATGAAAGCGGCAAACAAAGGCCGCCTTTTTGCGGAAGCAAATGAGGTAGCCATTAATCCGAAACTTGCATCATACACGGTAAATGTTACGGATGAGCAAGGGAACCTCATAGCAATTTTTCAGGGGATGGTTTACAGAAAAAAGGAGACTATTTTAACTTAACTCAAGTTTCGCACCCCTGAAATGGCGTAAAACCGCTTAAAGTATCGGTTAGAG
>CAYVMK010000244.1:0-4243 GCA_964452445.1 uncultured Desulfonema sp.
AATGACTGAAAACGCATGTGCCTGTGCCTCAAACGATTAGAACAAATTTACCGTGTATTTATAGATCCGTGTACATTGACTTTTGTTGTTTGCACAGGATCATTCTGATAATGAATGGGAGAGGCGGGGCAAGCTAAATTATATATCTCGTCAACTTCCAAGTATATCGGAAAAGTAATGTCATGCCTCAGGAGTTCGAAATAAGGATTTTTCAGCAGGTGTACGATGTTTCGCTTGCTGCCTGTATAAAAATTGTCCGCGCAAATTACATCACATCCTTCCTTAAGAAGTCTTTCGCAAAGATGTGAGCCTAAAAACCCGGCGCCACCGGTAACAAGAACTCGTTTTTTTAAATGCATGATATATCCTCGTAATATTGTATTGCAGTTAAATTTATGTGGCTAATTCCACGGTGATTATAATGAGCCCATATCTTGATCCGACCTCCTGAATCTTTATCGCAGACAGATCTTCCGGTTATATGTTTATAAAGATGAGAGGTTTGCATAACTTATAATTCCGTCAAAAAGCATGAGCGGGGCGTTTTAGGGGACGTACATCAAAGTATCAATCGAACTGTGAAAAGTGAAGGGTGAGGAATGAAAATAACCGCAGTAACGATTTTCACCAGATCGTTTTCACTGCCTTTGATTTCGTTATCCGTTCATCTCTCGTAATCAAACATGCGTCATAGCGAATAGCCGTTGCAACGATTAATTTATCGTGCATTTCCAGTGGGACAGCGATGCTTTCTGCTATCTTGAGCACATCGAGATCCAGGGGCGCTGTTTCAAAGTTGGCCAGCGCCTCTATCTTGGCGACGGTCGTAGTGAAACCAAGGGGTACCCGGCCTTTCTTGGCTATAAAAAGTATCTCAGCCAAAACAACGGCCGGAACGATTATCCGGCCTTCCTTGACCGTGTTTTCAAACGACTTGAGCGCCTTTTTGCTGAGATGCCGGTCATCAGTAAAATACCAGATAAGCGAATGGGTGTCAGTGACGTAATTCAATGCCTTTTCTCCTTGTATTCGTAAGAAAAGAGAGATTTTCTTGCCGCAGAGATATATGTTTCATCGATCTCCAAATTTCCCCAAATCCCTCTGAGCGAACCTCTTTTCGTCTTCACTGCTTTTTCATTCGTCAGCTCCGAACGCAGGGTTCGCACGATCCGGTAAAAACGGGGCATCAGATCCTCGGGAAGAGAGTTTATTTCGCCAATTAATTTTTGTTTATAGGTCGTTGCCATATCTATGCTCCTTTCAAAAATTACCGTTCAACTATAATCATAACTATCTCGTTTTTACAGGGTTGTCCATGCTAAAGATGTCTCGTTTTGCTCACCCGGTCAATTCCGGGTGAAATCCTGTGCCTTCTTCCAGCAGGCTGGCTACGCGGCCCCTGATAGTCCCCCGTACTTCTGTGGGTTCTGTAATGCGGCTCAAAATCTTCAATAGCGCACTTTTCCCGACTCCGGGGCGAATAGGGGACATCAAAATATAAGTCAACAGAAAATATTGGGTTATGGAAGAGCCATTCATCATATATCGAATATCAGGCATCGTACATCGAAAAGCGGGAAACATGAAATCAAAAAAAATGTTTTGTGTTTTGGATTATGAAGATAAAAGATATTCCGCATCCACGTGTCGCGCAAAGCCGGATTATCGAATATATATCTTTTTTGTCCGCCTTTGGTTGTTGAGGTAAAAAAATCTTCGCGCTGATCAATTCCCCGATCCAGAGTCTTGGAAATCACTATTTCAGAAGGGTTGGTTTTAGCACCGTCAATCCATCAATTCGCTTGAAATCTTTTTCATCGTATGTATAGGTGGTGGTGATTCCCTTGTCCAAGCCCCAGAACGCCATGACCGCATCGGCAAATTTGACGTTTTTCTCCTCATAGACTTTGAGGGCGTTCAGAAAAACACCAGCGAGTTCAACTTTGAGCTGGGGAGTATTTATGATTGCTTCGGCAAGTTCGCGAACAGCCTTTTGCGGGTATTTATAGACCTTTTCCAGAACCCAGACAATCTCCAGAATAGTGACCGGAATGACATGCAGCGCCAGACCCTTCTCCGGTGCGGTTCGTATCAGATTCTCAACCGCTTTCGCCTTGAGATCGTCATCCTGCACCAACATGCGCAGTATGGCGCTGGTATCTATAAATGCCCTATTCATCAGCACCCATCCCGCCCGCTATCCCTTTCTCCCGGATCTCATCAATCGTCATGCCCATACTGGGCAGAACCCCCTTGAAATCAAAGATGGTTTTGCCCCTTCTGATAACAGCTTGCTCACCATCCGTATCCAACAACAGCGTGTCACCCACCTGGATATGAAGCTTCCGGCGCATCTCTTTAGGCAATGTTATCTGTCCCTTGGGGAGAACTTTTACAGCAAGCATATCTCATTCCTCCTGCTCAATTAATTCCGACACGCATATTATGGTAGGAATTACAATGGATGTCAAGAAAACGATTTACATTGCACCATAAAAAGCTGAAACCAGTACGGGGGGGGCGGATGGGGGATGTACATCAAAATATAAGTCAACAGAAAATATTGAGTTATGGAAGAGCCGTATATCGTACATCGAATATCGCAGAGCGTACATCGAAGAGCGGAAAACATGAAATAAAAAGATTGAACCGCCCAAGTGAAAGAAAAGCCCCAAAGCGGGTTTCACAAGGCAAGCGAAGACGCGAAGAGTGAGGGTGAATTGAAAAAAAGATTCACTTTTCACTGCTTTATTCACGGTTTCAGGCAAACACGGTTACTTCGACAGGGCGTTTTACTGCAAAGCTGTGCCGATGCATCTTGAAGCGCTCGACTTCGTTAAGGGTTTCAGATGTCATGCGGCGCCCGCCACACGCCGCGCACGAAACAAATTGTTTCCAAAAGTTCCTTCTTTTACTTTCCAAACTCATACGCCTTCAACTATATTCCTGAAATATTCTATCGTATTCTTCAACCCTTTCTCAAGAATTGCTTCAGGCTGCCAGCCGAGCGCATCTTTTGCAAGCGTAATGTCCGGCTTGCGCTGTTTCGGGTCGTCTTCGGGAAGCGGTTTGAAAACGATCTTTGATTCTGATCCGGTAAGCGCAATCACCTTCCGGGCGAGTTCGAGAATAGTAAACTTTACCGGATTGCCCAGATTGACCGGGATAAGTACCTTCACGAAATAATTTTCTGCCACTCTTTTCAGTACCCCCTTGAGGGGTAGAAACGCGCAGAAAATTATTTCTAAGGTGCTAAACGCCTGCAGCCTATCCACCTGGGCAGTATTGCAGTTATATTTATATGGCTAATTCCCAGGAGACTGATGATGAACCCATAAAGAATCAAATGTTCAGTATCTGTATGGGTTCTATGCATATATAGCTCCGCCCCTTGAATTACAGGTTGAGACCTTTGCATAACGCCCCCTTTTGCCCGATTACTGCGTCAGGCTCAAATTTCAATCCTCGAAATACTCAATGTATTCCTGTGGTTGAAATTATCGCCTTCCTTGTACTTGGCCAAAATTGGACATTCTTCAAAGGTCTCAGGCTGTAAAGAATATATTGTATTATAATACAAATAGTTATTAATAGTATTCGAAAACTTACCTATCTGACTTTTCCCAGATCAATATTCGGGGGCGGTTCTTTAACTTTGGGAAAAAATCATCAAATTCCTCACGGCTTACCACCATGGTTCTAATTTTTCTTTTAATATAACGTTCAGTTTTTCTGCTCAGATCATTCAGGTGAAACTGGTCGATATTCCCAACAAGAACAAGGTCAATAATACCGCTGTCTTTTCCTTCGGCATAATCATCTATAAGGTATGCGCATTCAATGTCGCCCAGCCTCCCGACTATTCCGTCTATGACCTGATCTATCCCCATAACCTTGCTTACCATTGATTTAAGTTCCGGGAATACCGGATGATCTTTATTTGCCATATAATGAACCTGTCGTCCATTTTTTTCAGATTTCAAAAGATTGGTTCTGGTAAGCTGGTTTAATTCTTCACGGATTGGGGACGAATAGGGGACATTCATCAATATATAAGTCAACAAAAAATTTGGGTTATGGAAGATAAAAGCCTGAAGACCGAAGGCTGAAGGCAGGGAAGCGCAAAGAGTTATTTTGTTTTTTGCCGGTTGCCTTGTTTTCCGTACCTTGCTTGTTTCTCTTTAACCATAAATCCGATTTTCTTTCCCGGTTTGCTTTCCACCGTCAAAAGGTGATCAAGAGT
>CAYVMK010000245.1:0-4238 GCA_964452445.1 uncultured Desulfonema sp.
GCCTACGGATTCGAAGTCCGGCGCTCTATCCAGCTGAGCTACGGGCGCAAAAAAAATGACGGCTTTGTAAAAAGTCATTCTGCTGTGTTGCGCTTCATCTTTCGTCATTGCAGCGTACTAACATGTACGCTTCATTCCTCAAGATTCGCGCGCCTTGCATAATGAGCTTTTTACTTTGCCGTCTGAAATCCCGCCATTTCCATGAAAACGGAAGTTCAGAATTAATGGGGTGAGTGAAGGGGCTTGAACCCTCGACAACCGGGGCCACAACCCGGTGCTCTGCCAACTGAGCTACACCCACCATATGCAGTGAAGGCTTTCTACCAAATAAGAGAATCCATATCAAGAGATATTTTGAGTAACCGTGAAAAGTGGAGAGTGAAAGGTGAATAGAGAATAGAAAGAGGAAAGGGACACAGAAAACAAGGGGCAAAGGCACAAAGGCACAAAGTAAGATAGAAATCAGGAACCGGAAACTGGCAACCGGAAACTTTCTCTATTACCCCCTGCGAAGTTTTCTTATATCCCCGATACGGATTGTCACGTTCTTTGAATCGAAATATTCGAGAAGGGGTATCAGGAACTTCCGTGACGCTTCTGCCATTTCTTTGAACTGCGGCGCCGACATTTCCCCGTTTTTCCTTAAGAATTCGATCATCCTGTTTTTAATGTCATTGATATTATCCGAATGGAAATAGAGGTCTTCCTTGACCTTTAACACTACCCCCTCATCTACAAGAAGCATAAGCACCTCTTTCGCCCTTGCAGGATCCATTTTATGCTCCTGAACCAGTTCCTTCAGATATGGAGGTGTGAGTCCGCTCTCCTTATAGGCCTTTATTATTTTAATTTTTATGCCGCTCTGGTCTTCCCCGAGTGAAACCTTATGCCCTTCAAGACGGACCATATCCTCGTCAAGGGCAATCATTTTATCTTTTATCATCTGGTTGATTATGAGGATAAAAAGCTTTGGGTTGAGAAAAGCCGGCAATTTTGATTTAAGCTCCTCCTTGGGCATTCCTGCTTTAAGGGGATTTGCCTTGTGATAAGCATCAATAAAATCCTGCATTTCTTTTTTGAGATTCTCTATACCGGCCTGATGAAGATAAATTCTGCTCTCTTTATCAATAAGGACAATCTTCTTTTTCGATAAAAGATTCTGCAGGCTGCCGTCAAGATTCTTTTCGGTGATGTTTGTCATGACCTTCAAATCCGAAAAAGAGGCGCCCATATATCCGGATTCGGCAACATAATAGACAATCAACTCTTCCGGTAAAAGGGTTGAAAGGCTTTTTAAGCCTTCCGTAACTTCCGGCTTGAATCTCTTATGCTTCCGGGGGACCGGGTTAAGGATTTGTCCGCCTGCTATTGTTCTTACGGGAGAAAAGCTCCTGAGAACAAACCTGTCGTCTTTTACAACCGCCGTCGGAGAGTCGAGCCTGATCTGGGCTACAGTCTCTTCCCCGGGAAGAAGCTCCTCCCTGTCAAGCAAAACCAGATTTCCCAGTATTTCACTTGTGCCGGTATGAAACCTCACACGGGTGCGGTTTTTGACAGGCTTCCTGTTGCTTTTAAGAAGGTGCAGGGAAATGTCAAACATGTACCCGGGGATAAGGGCGCCGGGCGTGGAAACAACTTCTCCCCGATCTACGGATGTCTTGTCAAGCCCCTGGAAATTGATGGCTGTCCGCATGCCTGCAACAGCCTCGTTCACGCTTTCGTTATGGACCTGGATTCCGCGGACTTTGGAAGTTACGCCTGAAGGATATATCATGATTGTTTCCCCGATCTCTACCCTGCCCGATATAAGGGTGCCGGTTATAACAGTGCCGAATCCCTTCATGGTAAAAACCCTGTCCACGGGAAGGCGGAACAGGCCGGAGGAGGAGCGTCCCGGAATTTTCGGACTTAGTTCGTCCAGCGTCTTTATGAATTCGGGGATTCCCTTTCCCGTGACGGCAGATACGGGAAGAATAGGGGCGCCGTCAAGAAAAGTGCCTTTTACAAACTTCTCAATATCATCTGTTACAAGCTCCAGCCATTCATCATCTACAAGATCCGTCTTGGTAAGGACAACAAAGCCGTATTTTACCCCGAGAAGCTCGCATATCTCCATATGCTCCCTTGTCTGGGGCATCACGCCTTCATCCGCGGCTATCACCATCGCGACAACGTCAATGCCTGTTGCTCCGGCAACCATGTTTTTTACAAATTTTTCATGTCCCGGAACATCCACAATTCCGAGTCTCAGGCCGCCCGGAAGATCAAGCCACGCGAAACCGAGCTCTATCGTTATTCCCCGGAGCTGTTCTTCCTTGAGCCTGTCGGTATTTATGCCTGTGAGGGCCTTAACAAGAGTCGTTTTCCCGTGATCGATGTGCCCGGCGGTTCCAAGAACAATCTGTTTCAAAGATTTGATTTCTCCCTGTCCGTTGTTTTCACTCGTTATTCGTGACTCGTCATTTGTTTATTTTTGCCACAAAGACACGAAGTCACGAAGTCAATTATTTTGTGTCTTCGTGGCTACTACTTTTTCCTGTATTCAAGAATATAGGCAACTGCGACTAAAAAAGCGCCCAGTCCCGCAACATATATGATTTTCCAGTCCGGATAAAAAAACCGGGACAATAAAACGGCAAATGCCGCGCCAAGTATAATCCTAATTATAAAAACATAAAATCGGTTCATGACTATGATCCGTTATTCTTGGTTCGTCGTTCGTTGTTTCTCGTTGCCACAAAGACACGAAGTCACCAAGTCAATTTTTTTGTGTCTTTGTGTCTTCGTGGCAATTACTTTTGATTTGCGATTCACGATCAACTATCCGCTGTTCAATATTCTCTACATACAAACTCGCCACAAAGACACGAAGACACCAAGTCAATTTTTTTGTGTCTTTGTGCCTTCGTGGCAATTACTTTTGATTTGCGATTCACGATCAACTATCCACTGTTCAATATTCCCTACATACAAACTCTGCACAAATGCTGTCAAGAAGAACCATGCCCTTTTTTGTGAGAGCGCATCTGTTTTTGTCCAAAGAAATAAGCCCCTTTTTTTTCAGGCCGGATATTGTTTCACTGAAAATATCCCCGAACTTCACATTGAATTTTTCATTAAAAAAACCGATATCTATCCCGCACTTTTGCCTCAAGCCCAGAAAGATGGCTTCAATAATCTGCTGTTCCCTTGTAAGGGTTTCTTTTCCTTCTACAGGAGGCGTTCCCGATTCGATCTTTTTTATATAATCCGAAACATTGTGCCTGTTCCAGCTTCGCCTTGTTCCGTAGAACGAATGAGCGGAGGGTCCGAATCCTATGTATGGAATATATGACCAGTATTTTATATTGTGCCGGGATTTTTTCTCTTCAGAGAGCGCGAAATTTGAAATTTCGTAATGGATATAACCATTGCTTTCAAGAAAATCGCCTGTTGATCCGAACAGGGAGACCGCAAGAGATTCCGGCAGGCAAGAGAATTTGCCGTTTTTCAGATCTTTATGCATCCGGGTTCCGGATTCATAGGTGAGCATGTAGCAGGAGAGATGTTCCGGTTCAAATCGGAGGGCTGTTTCAAGGTCGGAAAGCCAGGATTTATCTGTCTGTCTCGGAATCCCGCTTATAAGATCAAGACCGATGTTTTCGAAACCGGCATTTCGCGCCCATTTTATTGCCGTTTCCGCTTCTTCTGCCGAATGAATCCGTCCCAGGAATTTCAGATTGCCGTCCTGAAAAGACTGAATCCCGATGTTTATCCGGTTTATGCCCGATTGCCTGAAACTTTTTAATGATTCAGGAGTTACCGTCTTTGGGTTGACTTCGATTGTGATTTCGGGATCGGATGTTATTTGAAACAGGGAAAACGCTTTTTCTATAATCCTGTCTATTTCTGTCGATTCGAGAACTGAAGGGGTGCCTCCCCCGATGTAAAGAGTATCAAACAGGACTCCGATTTCACTGTACATGGCCATTTCGTGTGTCAGAGCATTGACGAATTCCTTAACAAGCGAATGGTCTGTGATGGAATAAAAGTCGCAGTAAGGGCATTTTTTCACGCAGAAAGGGATATGAACGTATATGCCGGCAGGCCTAGTTTCGGGTTTCTTGTTTATAGTCTCTGGTCTCTGGTTTATGGTCGTTTTTCGTTGATCGTGTTTCGTTTTGCCGCCACTAAGACACGAAGTCACTAAGGGATATTAAATATATTAATATACCGTTTTAGGGTTGATGATGATATCG
>CAYVMK010000246.1:0-4228 GCA_964452445.1 uncultured Desulfonema sp.
CTCATAGCAAAAAGAGACTCCGAGAGCTGGAGAAAACATAAATATCGTTGTAGGGCTAATATTATCGATTTTTTCACATTCAACTTTTTTCTCCTAGCTCTAAAGGGCTCTTCAGCCGCAGTGTTTAGCTGTCGGCTGAAAGAGCGTGGTTATGTTGCATAGATCCGGAGCACCATATTTTCCCAGAAACGATTCATGACCGTGATTCTATTACCCGTCCCCCGTCGATCATTTCATTTAGCAACATTCGTGCAGTGTGCTTAGCCGAAGCACCTACTTGTGTGGACATCTCTGCAACAGTGGCATCTTCAGACATGGCCTCGACAGTCACCACACCGCTTTCAACGTAGTAATGTGCTATATATGTTTTCCCGTTGCACTCCATAGTGATTTCGTGCCGTGGTGCGGGCTTATTCTTTCTGGCCATTGACACATCCCCCTTATTTTTTCTAAAGGCTAACAATTAATATACCGAAATACGTATTTCCAATAAAAATAATAATTATAATCAAAGAACCAAATGACCAAATAACCTATTTGCCAGAACGCACCGGGAGCGCCCGGTCGCCGTTGGCGTTCGACTGGTGATTCCAGTACCATTCACCATAGGTGAAATGGAAGTAGGCAGCAGCGGAATCGAGTGTTTCGGAAGCCCAAGGCGCAGTACAAGTAAGACGAATCAATTCCGTTAAATGGACATCATGTTCACAGTCAGACTTATAAGTTTTTGCCGCATCGTACAACCCTGCCAGTTCATCCTGTGTCGGCATCCGCCAGTCAGTGTACCCGCCTCCCCGATAATTCTCACAATATTTCTTGGCATTTTGCCAGTTAATATCTGCCCCATTGTCCTTTGCCGCCCACATCAGGTTCGTCCGCGTGTCCAGGACCGTCCCATTGCTATAGGCAATAAAACGACTGTCCCTCGCGGTTTCCTTGGCTGTAGAGTAAACCTCATCCGCAATCTTTTCCAGTTCAGCCGCATAAGGGCTTTCGGGCGTTGGTCGTGACGGTTTAAGCATTTCGTCAATGCCAGCCACAAAAGCAGCGTCATCACTCCATATCTCTTTGGCCATTGTGAGCTCTTCGGGTGTGAGTTCGCCTTTTGCAAACTTATCACGGAAAGAATCGAGCGGAGGGACAGGAGAAGGCGCAGGGACCGTGGAGTTCAGTTCCGCATTCGACCGTTCAAGTTCAGCGGCGGTGGCGGCCCTTTGCTTGTAGGCTATGAAATTCGGGATGGCGATGGCAGCAAGAATGCCAGCGACCGGCAACAACGTAAAAACCCAAATGACCCATGTGTGAACACCCCCTTTTTGCCTGAAAAATTCAAGAAGCTTGGAACTATCTTTGATCGAAATCTGAGCAACAGCGATTTTTTTCTTCACGCTGCTATGATATATCGAATTGGCAAAAAACGTGTAAGCAATCCAAGTCCCCAAAGGCAAGAGATATCCTAATACAGGAAAACCAGTATCCTCCAAGAAAGCTGCAAACCCAAAAGCGATGAAAAAAATGCCTGAAAAAACAAAAAACCATCCATACATTTTTCTATAGAGTACCCATGCCCCACCGCCGAAGAAGGCGGCCCAATTCCAGCTTGCCTTTAGCCCAGGAGGTTGCCTGTCAAATTCCTTGAACTTTGTGAGGTAGTAGATGCGGTTTTTTTCACCAAGAATATTTTCGTATAGATTTTCAGCTTCCTCCTTCGTTTTTTCTATGGAAGGTGTGACAATTTTACTTTTCTTGAATAACAGTAAGGGTGCTCCGCTGTGCGATTTAATAAGCAACCCGGAAAAGACTATTAGTCCGCCTATATTGAGTGCTGCTCCCCCCAATAGCAAGATTATCCAACCTCTATAATCCATTCCTACGCTTACCAGGATCAGCCCAACTAAAACATATGTAAGAATAAATATTGGATATGGCAGCAGAGCTTTCCATTTCCAATACTTCCAAGCTTCAATAGTTAGGTATATCCAACACACAGTCCAAAAAATGTTTTTCGCAGGCTCAGTCTTAGTAGCAACGGAAGCAAATATATTAATGACAAATGCTATTGCGATGGCGATGATTAGAGATTTCCATGAAAAAGACTTATAAGGTTCTTGTTTCTTCTTTTCTATGGGAGGTGTGACGGCTGTACTTTGCTGAGGCGACGATACTGGATGCGGTTCTATCTTAGATGCTTCGTGTAGACTATCGTCCTGCCCACGCAACTTCTCCTGACTTTTTTGTTTCTCGTCCGAGACACTACCGATTGTGGGTTTAGTGTTAAGCCATTCGCCACAATAGCGGCATTTGATGGCTTCGCACTGTATCTCCTCACTACAAAAGGGACATTTTTTCATAATCTACTCCCCATAGAAAACACAAAACCCCGCTCTCTTTTGAGTAACGGAGTTTCAATAATCAGTCCATAACACCCTCATGTAAGGTTGAATGGTTCAGAACTTTTAATCTCTGATATTCTATATGCTTTTTCAACTATCACGATAGACGTTAGAAATCTACTATTTAAATGAAATTATTCGACCTACCCCTTTCGGAAAGTTGAGATCGTCTCTCCATAACCTTATAAACCGTCCTTCTCTTACCCCGTAAACCGTTATTTTCTGGAAAGCACTGGGTCGGCATCAGGTCTCTTCTGATAACGATAAATCAATCTGCACTTTACAGGTCATACCGCAAATAACATACATAACATTCTTAAACCATTTAGTATAACCGTGATTTCAGACACCGCTTCCCCCTTTAAGTATTATGAGCACGGGCTCTGTGTGTGATGCGGGTGAGCGGCGTTATGTAGTGATATCGGTTTGCTTGGGAAAGTAGTTTACAGAAAACTTTTGAAGTTTCTTGCTTGTGTCTATGTTGAGGAAGCCGAGATTTTTGAGTTTGCTCTTGTGCTTGCTTATGGTCTGCCTGGATGTTCTTAGCCAGTCTGCCAATGTTTCATCGGTTTCACTGATTTTCCGCTTCCTGGTCTGCTGTTCGATTACAAGTCTTATCCAGAGGATTAGCGCCTGTCCTAAATCGGTGTATCCTTCATCTTTTAAGAAGTTTGTAGGGAGTTTGAATATCTTCTCCGATTTCGGCTTTTCAGGGCGTGCTTCGAGCAGTTTAATAATCTCTTGAAGATTTTCGTCCAGCATCGCTTTGTTGCCGTGGTTATAGGATAGAAGGGGCAGGAAGTCATCCACATCGTAAATAAATTCCTTTGCCTCCGATATTCCCTTTAAAAAATCAGGTGCGTTTCCTGCATCGGTGGTCTCGAATACAACATCACTTTGCTTTAAACTGCCTCTCGACATTATATGGATATTTACAGGCTTTCCTGTTTTTTCCTGAGTTTTCTTTGCGGAAGTCATCAATTTATTCAGAGAAAAGCCGTCAATTGCGTTCACAGCGTGTTTTAACATGTCATACGGGTCTTGCCCTTTCTTCAATCCGCCAAGAAAATATACTTTCCCCCCGACTTGCGATGCGATTTTAACGATGCCCTTTTTGCCTGCCTGGTCCCAGTCATACGCAATAATGAAGTGCTCGACGCCGAGGCTTTTGAAAATATTCAGCGCTTCGTTGGTAAGATGAGAGCCGAGGGTTGAAACCACTATCGGCTTTTCCTGGTCTTGGAGCAAATTGTAAAAGGCGAAATAATCAAAAATGCCCTCGACAATAATGACTGTTCGATACTGTTTTATGTATCGGGACGCTTTGTCAATGCCGTACAGCCAAGTCTTTGTGCTGATAGTAGTATTTGTTTGTTGTTTCATCCAGCGTAAACCGCGATTGTCTGGGCGTCTGCCGATAAGCCCGATTACATTGCCGTCCGAATTGTTAATCGGAAACACGATTTTGCCGGCGAAGTAATCTCCGTAGTTTTTTGAGAAAATATCTTTTCCTCGTGAGTTGTCGATTTGTCTCCGATAATAAAAGTATGCCTTTGAAGTTCCATCGTTTAAGAGCCTTACCAAGCCTGCTTTGTCAAAGGGTTTAAAGGTCGTGTAGTCCTTTTCAAATCGGGGGAGAAAATTAAAAATCAATGCTCTGCCTTCGTACCGCGTGTCTGAATACGAAGGGGCATAGCCGATGTTAAACTTTCGGATTAGATCTGTTCCAACGCCTCGGCGGAGAAGATATTTGAATATTTCACTGAACCCTTCTTCATCTGACAGCAGAAGTTCATTGTAAAAGCAGACTTCTTCATCTAATGCGGTAATTATTT
>CAYVMK010000247.1:0-4227 GCA_964452445.1 uncultured Desulfonema sp.
AAAACCACCCGAAAAGATCATTTAATTTCGGGTGGCAAATGAAAACTGTTTTTTAGGAAATTTTGGCCGGAAGAGTGGTATAGTAAACTTTCTCGGCGTTGTATCCGGAATTGTTGGTGACGGTGATCGTATAGTTTACCAAGGTTGGGGCCGCCGGAAGCGCGATGACCCGGCCCCGGTTATCCACGTATTGAGCGGAATTGGACCGGAAAGTGAAGGTGTAGTCAGGGAAAAGCGACGCCATCATGTACTCGGCTTTGACCATGTTCAGGAAATTCTCCCAAAGATGAGCATTTCGCATGGTTCGCGGGCAATCTTTCCCGCTGAAGAAATTGTGCTGGCGGACGCGTTCAATCCCCAGACCATGGGTGATCATCAGCGAGGCCACCATTTTCGCGGTGTAATGCCAAGTCAGATAAATGTCTGAACCGTTGTTCATCGCGGTTTCGATGCCGATGCCTGCGGATCCCCCGCCGGTATTGGCGATCACTTTGAAAGTGGTGTTGTAATAGGTGTTTCCGATGTAGTAATTGCCGTTTTCGCCGATCTCGGTGTAGATCCCGGAGTTGGTGCAATTGGCAATGGTCAAAATCACGCCGGCGTTGGTTGGGGCGCTGATGGCAGATTTTGTGCCGTTAAAAGTCCAAAAGCCGTCGGGGCTGATGCCCAAAACGACCGGATCGTCGTTTACCGCGACGATTCCGGTATCGTTAAGTCCATAATCCCGTACACCGTCGCCGGCGTGCCAGCCAATCATGTTATCTTGAAGTCCCCGGAAAATTCCGTCATTGCCGATGGTGAAGTGCCAGGAGGTGGCATCGTTGGAAGGATTGACCATCCAACCCGCATTGGCCTGAGCTCCGGCGGTGGCATTGGCCGTATCATGAACGACGATGTATTCGACGCCCGGAGTCAAAGTCCCGCCGTCGAAATTATCAGCCGTCGGTGAAAGCAGGTAATTGGTATTGATCGCCGGAACCGGACCGAAATAGTAATCGGTGACGCTTCCGTAAACTTCAAAAACGCTGTTGTATTGGGCTTCGTCATTTCCCCAGAACATGACTGCCGGATCATAAACCGAGTTGGCAACATGGATCAGGTCCAAAATCTCGATCGGCGTCGGAACGACCGTGAAAGTGACGAAAGCGCTGATTTCGGTGCCGGCCGCCGTTGCGGTCATGGTCACTTCGCCCGCGTAAACCATCGTGACATGTCCGTCTTCGTTGATGGCGGCAACGTCGTCATTGCTTGATGTCCAAACGATGTCCGAAGGGGCACCGGCCGGAAGAACGGTGGCGATCAAAGTCAAGTTGGTGGATAAAGAGATCGCGCCGGCCGGCAGGCCCGCGATTTCGACGGAAGCAACATCCGGAACGATGACGGTGATTTCTTTTTCCAAAGATTTTCCGGAAACCGTGGAAATGATGGTGACCGTGGCGATTCCGCCCGCGATTCCGGTCACGACTCCGCTTTGCGTGACTTGCAAAATGGCGATATTCGATGATTCCCAAAAGACCGCGTTATCGGTGGTATCCGCATCGGTCGCAATCAAAGTGATGGTTTGACCAATGATGACGGAGTCATCACCGACCAGCGTCAGGGGGAAGACCGGCTCATCCGCCGGCTGGACGGTAACGGTAACGGTCGCCGTGATGGTCGGGTAGTCGGTCAAAGAGACGGTGATGACCGCGGTTCCTTCAGCAACAGCCGTGACAAGTCCGCTTGCATCGACGGAAGCAATTCCCGCCGCATCGGAAGAAAATTGGGCTTCCAAAACCGCGGTGGTGTTTCCGATCGTGAAAACGATTTGATGAGTGTTGGGAACTTTGACGGTCACACTTTCGAAATCCACCGAAAGGGTGGGAACCGGATCCTCGATTACCGGTTTTTTGCAGCCCACTAAGGACAAGACCAAAAGCAAACAAATGCCAAACAAATAAAAGAATGATTTCATTTTTTTTACCTCTCTATTTTTTCCAAAGCCATTATAACACCAACTTAATGTTTAGAAAAGGAGAGATTTTTATAAAAACGAAAATTGTATCATTTTGGATAATATATTTTCGGAGGTGGGACCTTGAGCAAGCTAACGAAAAAAATCATCATTGGCGGCATCATTGCGGTTTTGATCGGATTGGGATTCGTTTTTGGGAATCAAAACGACGCGGAAATAGTAGATCCCGTCGTCGAAGAGGAACCGTTTTTGGAAAGCAACTGGATCGTGGAAGTCAAAGGCGAAGTAAATAAGCCGGGTTTATATTTTTTGGGAAGCGACGCCCGGGTCAATGATGCCATCATTCTGGCGGGGGGACTGACCATGGAAGCCGATACCGACAATCTGAATCTGGCCAGCCGGATTACCGACGGAATGGTCATCTTTGTTCCGGGAAAGAGCGGCACAGCGGAATATTCGAAAATTTCGATCAACAGCGGTTCTTTGGACGAACTGATGTCGCTTTCGGGGATCGGCGAAGTCAAAGCCCGATCGATCATTGATTACCGAAATCTCCACGGACCGTTTTCATCGCTGGAGGAACTGAAGAATGTTGAAGGAATTTCCGAAAAGCTGTTTGATCAGATTAAAGCATTCATTTGTCTATGAACGACTGCTGAACAACTGGTTTTTGGTGGCGCTTTTTGTGGTATGCTGGTTATTGTTTTTGAATCACCGGGAACTTTTCTTCTTGGGGGCCGGACTGGGCCTGTATCTTTGGAAAAAAGAGCGGGTCGTTTTTTGGGCGGCTTTGATCGCGGTGCTGGGAGTGTTCGCGGTTTTTTGGGTTTTCCAGGGATGGTACTCGCCAACGGAAAAGACCGAAGCCGAAGGAAGGGTAACGAAGATTGAATTAAAGGATGATTACCAAAGAATAACCATTCGCGAGGGCGGACGGTTGGTGATCGTTTATGACCGAAAGTTGACGAAAGTAACGATTGGGGACACCATTTCGGTTTCCGGAGAACCTCGCCAAACTTTCGGGGAAAGGATCGAAGGGGGGTTCGATCATCAAGAATACCTGATGCACCAAAAAGTCGTGGCCTCGATCAGCAGCCAAGAGATCATCGTGATCAAAGAGGGGCTGGGGATCGGTTTGCTTCGGGGCTGGGTTTTAAGTTACATTGCCAAAAATTTTCCTCCGAAGTCGGCCGCATTTCTTCAAGCTTCGATTCTGGGGGATGATGACGGGTTTGGAGAGGAATTCGTTTCCGCCATCAAAGATAACGGCATCATGCATTTGTTTGCGGTCTCGGGACTGCACATCACGCTTTTTTTGGGAATGATCCAAAAAAGTCTGGAATACTTCGAGATGAAAGAAAAAACGATCTTGGGGGTGATCGCGGTTTTTCTGGGGGCTTACATGATCGTAACGGATTTTTCGCCTTCCGTCGTTCGCTCGGCTCTGATGTGGTCTTTGGCTTTTGCCAACCAAAAAGCCAAAACTCGATTGTCATCCATGGATGTTTTGTCTTTGACGTTTCTATTTTTGATCATCGTCAATCCTTATTACATGTACCATGCGGGTTTCATGCTGAGTTTTGTAGCCACGGGGACTGTGATCATGATCGGACCGCTTTTGAACAAACAGTCCACGCCTTTAAAAGTTTTGGGGGCATCGACGGCTTGCATGATCATGACTTTTCCGATCGTCATTAATCTGAGCAACGAGATCAATCTGCTCAGTCCGTTTACCAATGTGCTCTACATTTTTCTTTTTGAAGCGGTGATTCTCCCGTTATCGATGCTCGTTCTGTTATTTCCGATCCTTGGCTTGGTTTTTGACAAGATCGTCATTGCTTTTCAGACGCTGACCATTTTCTTCGCCGATCATTTTGTGATCATGGTGCGGTTTCCGAACTTTTCGGCTTTCGCTTCCGTTTCTTTTTATGGATTGGCACTGGCGGCGGCGCAAAGCTGGCGAACCCCCAAAGTCCGCACGGTCCTGATCACGCTTTTGACGGGATTTTTGGCGGTAGCGGGAAACATCACTGCCTTTCATTTGGGAACGGAAGTCATTTTTTTGGATCTCAATCAGGGCGATGCGATCCTCATCCGGGATTCGTTTCCGGAATGCACGGCGCTGATCGATACCGGAAACGGCCGCAACGGTGAGGTCACCGGATATTTAAAGCAAAAAGGGATCCGAAAACTCGATTATCTGATTTTGACGCATAACCACGACGATCACAACGGCGAAGCCGGAATGATCCTCGAAGAATTTAAAGTATCGC